>JAUWGD010000164.1 GCA_030606585.1 Dehalococcoidales bacterium
GTCGCCGGGTGAGTCGGCACTTCCCGCTCTATCGCCTCGATTATGAGATCGGTAGTGCTGATAGTAACATCCACGCCAAGTTTCTTAAAGAGGGAGGCATTTTGCGGGTTGCGAAGACGGGCGATGGTGCGGGGAACGTTATGCTTGTGCTTGGCTACCTGGCAGGAAACCAGGTTATCCTCATCGTCGCCGGTCACCGCCACCAGCATGTCGGCGCGGCCGGTACCCACTTCGGCCAGGGTAGACGCCTCGCATCCATCACCGCGAAAGCAGACACTGCCCAACTCATCGGTAATGGTCTTGCAGATACGGATGTCCTTTTCCAGCACGAGCACCTCATGGCCTTCATTAAGCAGCGCCTTGAGCAGGTAATAACCCAGGCGACCGCCGCCAATGACTATAATATACATGCTTTCACCTCAGTCTTCTGCCTTCTCTCCCGTCTTTTCTATCTTTTCTTTTAACAACTGGGCAAATACCTTGGTAGGGCTAATCGTTTCCAGGTCGAGAGCGCTGTACATCTCTTCGCGAAGCGGGTCATAAATACGGCACATTACCCTGGGTACGTTGAACACATGCTTGGCAATCTGGCACGACATGACATTACGGTTATCGCCCTGCGTCAGGGCAATGAAGATATCCGCCTCTTCAATACCGGCCCTCTTCTGGGCCTCCTGGTCGATGCCGTTACCGAAGAGGGCCGTGCCGCCGAAGGAAGCCGGCAACCTGCGGAAACTATACGTATCGTTATCCAGGACGGTGACCTCGTGACCTTCTTCGTCCATTAATGAAGCGAGCCTGGCACCGACTCGCCCGCATCCCATAATTACTATTTTCATAAGAAAATCCGACTCCGTGTTAATATAAATTTACTGCTGGTAGAGTATAACCGGACAGGGGGAATTTTTCAACACGTAAGGTACGACATTCCCCAGGTTAAATTGCCCGAAATGCCTCTTGTAAGTAATACCTATTAAAATAAGGTCGACGCCCCTTTCTACGGCTTCATCCACTACGGCCGGGCCGATCTCCCGGGCTTGAAGGACATCGGTCTCAACTTCGTAGTCTTCCTCTTCGGCGACGCTTTCAACACTATCGAGCACATTCTCGGCCTTTTGAATCTCAGAATCGATTTCGGCATCCAGCGGCAGGGCGCGCTTTATAGCCACCACGGAAACCGCCCAGACCTTACCTTTATCCTTCTTGGCCAGTCGGCAGGCGAGCCTTATAGCTTCTGCATCCGCTTCGCTGCCGACTACCGGTACGAGAACCTTTTTAAATTCCATTAACTGCTTCGTCCTTTTAACATTCGATAGTGGCTATTATAATCCTATTGATAAAAATCTACAATACCTTTTTGGACTTTTTTTCTACTTCTCCCGCTTTTATTTTCCATTCTTCCGTTGGTTTGCGTTTCCTTAGGCGTAAGATAAAGTAGATAATAAGTCCGGCGGCCATCCAGCCGAGTCCAACCCAGCGACTATACTCCTGGGTGATCAATATTATAACCCATATCGTCGCCGTTGCGGCGAAACCTATCATAGCACTTACCGGGATTTCACGTCCCTTTATCCTTATATTCCAGCCGAGTTTGAAGGGACGTTCCATCTCCGGCTTTCTAATACGCAATCCTATGATAGAGGCATGGGCGAACATAAAGGCAAGCAACGACCCTACAGCGTAGAGAGCGCCCATATTAGCGAAAACATCGGTGGCAAAAAATCCCGGCACCAGCAAGGCAATAGCTATAATACTGAAGACAATTATGGCAATATACGGCGTCTTAAACTTACTATGCACGCGGCTGAGCGCCGGCGGTACCAGACCATGACTCCCCAGTGAAAAAGCCAGCCTCGAAATACCGATAATACCGGCATTGGTGGCTATCAGCAATATCGTACCCGCCAGGACTGCTATAAGAGGTTTCAGGATGGTCCGTATTATCTCGACGGGGAGATAGAAAGCGATACCGGCTACCGGGTCTCTGGCCCATTCCGAGGCCAACTCTTCAACCGGCATGGCCGAAAGTGATACCAGTGAGATACCGGCGAAGATAACCAGAACGGCGACAATCATCATAATCATCGCCCGGGGCACACTTTTCTCCGGTTTCTTGGTCTCTTCCGCCATCTGCGACATGGTTTCGATACCGGTATAAGCAATAGTTGCCAGGGCAATACCGAGAACCAGGTTACTGGTCGACGGCCAGTTGTCGATGATGCGGCTGATTAAAACAGTGGGATTGAACAGCAGTACGAAACCGATAACCACCAGCGAGACCTGGGTAAGGATATCAATAAGAGTTGCCCCGATATTAATGAACGACGTTTCCCGGATACCGATGACGTTTACGACCATGAGAAAGAAGACGATTCCCATGGAAGCAAAGGTGCCGATTATCGGTGATGCTTTAAAAGGCTCCCAGAAAAATCCAAGATAAGGAGGTATGGTAAAAGCCGAGATAGAGATAGTTACTATATAGCTAAGCATGAGCGCCCAGCCGGCAATAAAACCGGCCGTATTACCAAAGGCATGCCGGGTAAAGCTGGCCGAGCCACCGGCTTCCGGTAGAGCCGCCGTTCCCTCGGCGTAAGTCAGGGCGGTAAAAATAAAAAGCACGCCGGCGATACCCAGCGCTACCGGCGTGGCTCCCATAGCCACCAGGGCGACAATGCCCAGGGCGTAATAAATGGAAGAGCCAACGTTCCCGTAGCCAGCGCTGAATACAGCGGGAATCCCCAGTACTCTTCTCAGGCGAAATCGCTTGATTCTCCGGGGGCGAAAAACTCTATCGCCAGGTTTTGAACGCCATATATCAGACATATTTCTTATTTGCCCGAAGGCTCATTTTTGTGCATTTCTTTTATCCGAGAGTTCACAATCCGCACTGTGGTATCTTTGAGCAACTCCAACTCATCAATAGATAATTTTTCCATTTGCTCCAGATTATACTGCAGGGCACCTACAATCTCGCGGGAAGGACGCCGCCTGGGAAGCATGAAGTAGGCATAAAGGCTACCGATTATCACCCCGAAGAAGGCAACCGTACTGAAAATCGACCATACTGAGCCGATAGCTATCCCAAGGGCAGTAACCGGTCCCGGGCTGTTAGCCCCCTGCGTATGCATTGCGGCGAATGTCCACCACAGGGCATGTCCATAGGAGGTTATTTGTCCCCCCACCTCCCGCTCGGCAAGATGAACCCCCCAGGAGAACAGTAGCCAAAGCAAACCAAGAACGATAATCAATGGTATTAATGGTGTCTCGCTGACTACATCCTTAAGAAATCTAACAACCCCCGGGATGTCCGGACTGATTCGTAGCCTTCGGCGAGTCTTCCGTCTTTTAATTCGGAATACCCTATCTCCCGACTGCTGCTGCTTTAGCTGCTCCATATTATCTTGGCCTTCCATCTTCATGCCCTCCCTTTCCCGATTTAACTCTACAAGCTCACTTCCGTATATATATACAATTGAATTATTTTATGCCTTTAGCTTTTTACTGTCAAATACTTAATATTTCCCCCTTTACATACTTGACATTTGGTTTATTATTTACTATAATAATGCCAATTGGCACATTTATCACCGGGACAAAGGTAATATGATAATAAAGACCAGAGTCTTTGAAATGGCAATTGGAAAATACCATAACCTGTCCGATTTAGCCA
>JAUWGD010000193.1 GCA_030606585.1 Dehalococcoidales bacterium
GGCAAGGTTATCAACGCCCTTTCGGGAGGCGTCGATTCATCAGTTGTTGCCACCCTTATCCACCACGCTATCGGCGACCAGCTTACCTGTATTTTCGTCAATAACGGCCTGCTCCGGCGGGAGGAAGCGGATAGAACACTCAAGGTCTTCAAAAATAACCTGGGTATGAACATCATGTACGTCGACGCTACCGACAGGTTTCTTAACCGGCTCAAAGGCGTTATCGACCCCGAAGAGAAACGCAAGATTATCGGGGAGGAGTTTATCAGGGTGTTCGAGGAGGAAGCTAACAAAATCGGCAAGGTGGACTTTCTCGCCCAGGGCACGCTCTACCCCGACGTCATCGAAAGCGTGTCGTCGGTGAGCACGGCCTCGGCCAAGATAAAATCGCACCACAATGTCGGCGGCCTGCCCGCAAAGATGACCCTCAACCTGCTGGAGCCCCTGCGGTATCTCTTCAAGGACGAGGTACGGCTGGTGGGTGCCGAGCTTGGCCTGCCGGAAGAGATGGTCTGGCGACAGCCCTTTCCCGGCCCCGGGCTGGCCATACGCTGCATCGGCGAAGTTACCAGAGAAAAGCTGGAAATACTGCGCAGCGCCGACTTCATCCTGATGAACGAGATTAAAAAAGCCAGGCTGTACCGCCAGCTCTGGCAGAGCTTCTGCGTCCTCACCGACGTACGGTCGGTGGGCGTCATGGGCGATTTCCGCACCTACGGCTACCTGGCCGCCATCCGCGCCGTCACCAGCGATGACGCCATGACCGCCGACTGGGCCCGCCTGCCCTACGACCTGCTGGCGCGCGTCTCCAACCGCATCGTCAACGAGGTGGAAGGCATCAACCGCGTCGTCTACGACATAACCTCCAAGCCCCCATCTACTATTGAATGGGAGTAAACAGTGGACATAAATACCAAGAAACGATTCCAAGCTAATCAGGCGCTTGCCAAGCATGGAGTCATCGTCCAAGAGGCTAGATTCATTTTCTGAGAAATAATTTTACGCTTCTGGGTATTTACCAAAGGAGGATAATATGGGATTTCTATTTGGAGGACCAAAGCTGGATAGAGAAAATTTTAGCCAGTGCCTTAAATACCTTGAAGAGCATTACAAATTAACCACTTTCCAAGAAAAGGAAGCAGATATTTATAACGAGTCATTAACAAAATATATGCCTTCACTAACAACTAATAATCATAGTGCCAAAGAGATGCTTAAAGTTGCGGAACGCTTTAAGAAAGCTGCTCATCTGCTTCTCAAACGAAGTAAACAACTTGCATCTGTACCAGAATCAGCAGGAGCACTACACTTTGCTTGGCAAATCGTATTCTCCGATTACACTGCTTGGGTTGACGCACAATATGCTGTTTATACAGCGATTGCAGAAGGTAAACCCCCATTTGCAGAGCATGTTCAAACTCTTTTTCGCCAGCAAGAGGAATCTCATCAAAAGGCTTTACTAGAAGAAAAGAAACTGATAAAGCTACTTAAGTCTAATGGTTTAACCCCCAGTGATATACAGAGTATAACTGATAAAGCATTTGCAGCTATTGAATCTGAAAACTGGCAACCTGATGAAAAAATCGATTCCGAAACAGAAACAAAGCCAAAGTTAGGATTCATAAAAGACTAAAAATTAAATTCATAAACAGCGGGGTGTCCAAGAGGGGCGCAGCCCCTCTTCCATATCCCTCCCACTCTCCTTTGAAGGAGAGGGGGACACAGGGGGTGAGGTAGATAAAAATACTGAGCTTCACAGTTAAGACGAGCATCATTCTCCTGATAATCCTGCTTACCCTCGCCGCCTGTAAATCGGCGGATTTTATATATACCAGAGACGGTAAAATCGAATGCGGCGCAGATGGGGAAGCCATTATCCTTAAGAACAACCCCGCGGCTACCAACCCGACATTCGATGAACTGACAGCGTTTATCAGTCTAGACCCCACGGATACCAGGGCTTATACCAGAGATGGCGAGAATGCCTACGTATGCGCCGATTTTGCCGAAGAAGTCCACAATAACGCCGAGGCCGTCGGCATACGGGCCGGCTGGGTGGCTATACGCTTTCAAGGCACCGAGGAAGGCCACGCTATAAACGCCTTCGAGACAACGGATAAAGGGCTGATTTACATCGATTGCACCAACGGCCGGACCTTCGCGGATGAGGACGATGAAACACAAAGCTGGGACACCGTGGCCTACCTTGAAACAGGCAAGAGGTATGGTATACTGCATATCGACCTGGTAACATCGGCGCCCTATGATTACTACACCCTGCAGTACGACTTCTACGTAGACAGTGAGAAGGCATGGCATGATTATAAAAATATGCTGGAGTCCTACAACCAGGAAGTCGCAAGATACAATCAGGAAATAAGCGGCAAGGTATATACCATCGGTTCTTCCGAAGAGAAAAGAGTATCGGCCTGGAAAAAAGATTTGCTTCAGCAGGAACAAACGCTCGACAGGCTGGAAAAAGAGCTGGGCGAGCACTGGTACGAATCGGAGTTTTCATCGTATACTGTTGAGGACGTGCACGTTCACTGGTAGTGGTGCAATATTGATATATATCGTATAATGAAGCGTTCTTAAAAATTGCCATACGGAGGCGTACCCTGAGAATATTAGTAGTCGGCAGTGGAGCCAGAGAACACACCCTGGTCTGGAAGCTGGCCCAGAGCCCCAGGGTTGACGAAATATTCGCCGCTCCCGGCAACGCCGGCACAGCCAAGCTCGCACAAAACCTGGATATTAAGGCTGAAGATATCGATGCGCTGCACAAAAAGGTCAAAGACATCAAGATTGACCTTACCGTCATCGGCCCGGAGGGGCCCCTGGCGGCTGGCATCGCCGATAAGTTTATCTCCAGCGGTATGGCCGTCTTCGGCGCCGGCCAGGGCGCCGCCGAGATAGAGTCGAGTAAGGTCTTCGCCAAGGAGTTGATGCAGCAACACGGCATCCCCTGCGCTCAGAGCGCCAGCTTCTCCGACCTGGAAAAAGCGAAAGCG
>JAUWGD010000100.1 GCA_030606585.1 Dehalococcoidales bacterium
GTCGGCGGCTCCCTGCGCGGCATCGATATCGGTTACCAGAGTATATTCATCAGGATTATCGGGGTCAAGAGCCAGGGTAACTTCCTCTATCTCCATCCTCTCCACGATAAGGTTGTTCTTGGCAAACCCCTGACCGAGGAATACACCCCCTATCACGATGGATACCAGACCCAGGACCATGACCAGAATTGCCAGACCTTGTGTAAATTTCATAACAGTACCTCCCTTTCTGTATTACCTATTTAAATTATAAATAAACAACCGACTTTCTGTATGTGATAATTGTCATATGCCTCTTGAATGAAGAGAGCGGTGTGAAGAGATAGTAAAGCGTTGGACGGCGTAAATATGTGATATACTTTTAAGGTATTTATGTGACGTTCATGGAACTTTTATCACATACACCGGAGGCCATCACGGGTAAAATATTCAATAAGCGGCTGCCGTAAATATTGACATTATCATAAATTCATTTTATTATGCGTTACGCAACATGAGCAGGATAAGCTGAGGGCTATTACCAATCGACCCGGATGGAGGTAGATTATGGCTAACGAGAGGGATAAAACGCTTAAAGCTCTTAAGACGGCTATCCAGATGGAAATAGACGGCAAGGAATTTTACCTGGAAGCCAGTCAGTCGAGTAAAAACGAACTGGGGGAAAAGCTGCTGAAGCAGCTTGCCGCAGAAGAAGATGCGCACCGGAAGGTTTTTGAGGTTATTTACAATGATATAAGTGTTAAAAAGGGCTGGCCGACCGGGAAATTACATACCGGCGGTGGTAAAGGTTTGAGGACGATATTCTCCACGGCGATGGAGGAAATGGATAAAGACGTCAAGGCAATCCCTACGGAGCTAGATGCCGTGCAAACAGCCATGGAAATGGAGAATAAGACCTTCGACTTCTATAAAAGCCGGGGTGCTAATGCTGCTTACGAAGCCGAAAAGCAGTTCTACGAAGCTCTGGCGGTTCAGGAAGAGGAGCATTACCGGGTGCTGCTGGACTACTACGAATTTCTCAAGAATCCGGAGGCATGGTTTGTCCAGAAAGAACACCCGTCTCTGGACGGTGGCTAAAAACGAAATAAGTTAGAGTATTCGATTACAGGGGTGAAAAATGCTGAAAATCAAAGACTTATCCGTGTCAATAGAAGGCAAGGAGATAATCCACGATGTGAACATGACTATCAAGAATGGGGAAACCCATGTTCTCTTCGGGCCTAACGGCGCCGGCAAGAGTACCCTGCTTATGGCTATTATGGGTTTTCCCAAGTACCGGGTGACTAAAGGAAATATCAGCTTTAAGGGTAAAGACATCACCGGTCTGACCATGGATGAGAGGGCGCGTATGGGTATCGGTATGTCCTTCCAGCGGCCTCCGGTGGTGCGCGGCGTTACAACCCGCGATATGGTGGCAGCATGCCTTAAGGGAAGCGGTGATGGTGACGCTATCGATATGCTGGCGAGTAAGGCTAACCTGGACGAATTTCTGGAGAGGGATATCAATTACGGGTTTTCCGGAGGCGAGATAAAGCGCTCCGAGTTAATGCAGCTCCTCGCCCAGAAACCGGAACTGACACTGATGGACGAGCCGGAATCGGGCGTTGACCTGGTAAACATCGCCCTGATTGGCGAGCTTATGAACGAACTGCTGGAAAAGAACTGCCCGATACAATATCGTAAGTGCATGGGGCTTATCATAACCCATACGGGCCATATTCTGGACTATGTTAATGCCCGTACCGGTTATGTCATGTGTAACGGTACCATCGGCTGTGTCGGCGACCCCCACGAGATGCTGGCAACAATACGGGAAAAAGGCTATGACGAATGCATCAAATGCTATCTGGGGAGGGTGCCGTTTTAATGAATAAAGCAAAAGCGTCTCAAAACTTCAAAGACAAAGCTAATGCCGCCGTCGATAAGACAGCGGCTCTGGGTGAAGACATAGACCTGAGCGAATATGTCAGCGCGGGTGAGAAGCATACCTATCGTGATAATCCCTCCCAGCTACCCGCCGAAGCCAAAAAACATATGCTCGATGCCGGCGTGATGCTGGATGATATGAGCCAGAGGTCGGGTACTTATATCCAGATGGACAATACGCCCGTCCACAGTTCCGTCAGCCAGGACGGAGTGGAAGTAATGCCGGTCAGCCAGGCTATGGAGAAGTACGACTGGATGATGGACTACTGGTGGAATGCCGTTGCCGTGGACCAGGATAAATACACCGCTAATATAGAATTGAATCAGTATGACGGCTACTTCATCAGGACCCTGCCCGGGGAGAAAACTCTCTTTCCCGTTCAGGCCTGCCTCTATCTTGCCAGGGATAAGCTGGTACAGAACGTGCATAATATCATCATCGCCGAGGAGGGTTCGGAGCTGCACATTATTACCGGCTGTTCCACGGCTTCTCAAGAAGACTCCGGACTGCACCTGGGGGTCTCCGAGTTCTATATCAAGAAGGGGGCTAAAGTAACCTTCACCATGATTCACAGCTGGAATCCGGAGACAGCCGTCAGACCCCGCAGCGGCGTCATCATCGAAGAGGACGGACTGTTCCTGAGCAACTACATCCTCATGAAACCGGTGCGTTCGCTGCAGATGAACCCGCTCGTTAAATGCGTGGGTGACAATTCCGTCGCCAGGTTCAACAGCGTACTGGTAACAGGCGAAGGTTCATCGCTGGACGTGGGTTCGCGGATAATCCTCGATGGCAAAGGCTCCAGGACGGAAATCGTCTCGCGTGCCATTACCACCGGCGGGAATATTATCGCCCGCGGTTATATAGAAGGCAACGCGCCGGACATCAAGGGACACCTCGAGTGCCGCGGCTTAATACTGGGTGAGAAGGGTATGATTCACGCCGTACCCGAGCTGAAGGGGAATCTGGCCGGAATCGACCTCTCCCATGAAGCCGCCGTCGGTAAAATCGCCGAAGAGGAAGTGGAGTACCTGATGGCCAGGGGACTTACCAGGGACGAAGCTACGGCTACTATCGTGAGGGGGTTCCTCCGGGTGGATATCGAGGGGCTGCCCCCGCTGCTGGCTGAAGAGCTGAAGCGGGCGGTACAGGCCAGCGAAAAAGAAGTCATGTAGCCGGCCACTCCCGGGACCGCCCCCGGCCATATTGCTAAAGAAAAGGAGGCGATAAGTAGAATGGACAAATACGAATGCACCGTTTGCGGCTATGTCTACGACCCGGAACTGGGAGATTCCGATGGCGGTATCGCCCCGGGGACGCCGTTTGAGAAAATACCGGACGACTGGGTGTGCCCTGTCTGCGGAGCCGGCAAGGGCGATTTCCAGAAAGTAGATGGTTAAGGAGTTGATTATGATAGAAAACTTGAGTCAGGAACAGTTAGCCGGAATCCTGGAAACAATACCGGTGGATATCTCCTTCGTAGATGAGAATGACACGGTCAAGTTCTGGAACAAGCATGAAACGCGGGTATTCAAGCGGCCGAACTCAGTCCTCGGCAAGACCGTTCAGAACTGCCATCCGCCGAAAAGCGTGGGAACCGTAAACGAGGTATTATCCGACCTGAAAAGCGGCAAAAGAGATTTTGCGGAGTTCTGGATTGACCTTAAAGGAAGAAAGGTTTATATCCGGTATTTTGCCGTGCGGGATAAGGACGGCAAGTATATGGGCACGCTGGAGGTCGGTCAGGATATCACGGAAATCAAGCAGATTGAAGGCGAGAAGAGGTTGCTTGAGTATTAGCGAAAAATCCGTGAAAATAGTAAACGGGCTACATGAATAAGAAATCCCTGAGACCGGGAGTATAAAAACAGAGGTGAAAGATGGATAACGAAAAAATTATAGAACTGCTGAACCGGGACCTTCAGGACGAGCATGGCGCTATTATTCAGTACCTGACGCATGCCTATTCTATGGGTGAGGGCGAGATGTCCTGCGAAATCGAAGCCTTCGCGCGGGAAGAGATGAGGCACTTGGACTGGCTGGCGGAGACAATAGTGGAGCTTGGCGGTCAGCCCAGCCTTAAAAGAGGCACCATGAATATGGCAGGCAAGACACCTCCCGAATGGATGGCGGATGATGTTAAGCTCGAACAGGGCGCCATTGACAATTATACGGAACATATAAAACTGGTGGACGACCCGAAAATAAAACGATTATTAAAGCGTATCTTGGCTGATGAGCAGGCGCACCGTGGCAAGTTCGAGCACTTCGTTGAGAAGGCCCAAAGGGAAGGTCTGAAAGACGAAAGAGGCGACCGTAAGGACGGTGTCGTTAAAACGCTAAACTGGGGAATCGAGCACGAATATACGGTCGTGTTGCAGTACCTGTTCCACTCCTACATGACCGGAAACGAAGAGGCTAAGAAACAACTGGAAGACCAGGCTATTAACGAGATGCAGCACCTCGGCTGGCTTGCCGAAGAGGTGGTTGACGGCGGCGGCAGCCCGAAAATAGAACACGCCAGTCCTGACCAGTCGACCATAACGACGGATATGCTTAAGGCGGACATCAAGATTGAGAAGGAAGTGGCTGATGCCTATGATAAAGCCTCCCGGGAAGTAGACGATGCCGGTTTAAAGGAGCTGCTCATCCGGATAAGGGACAACGAGAAGTACCATATCGAAGTTTTTAACGACCTGCTTGAAGACGAGGAAGGCGATGAGGGCCTGGGTGAAATCGTTAACATCCCCGATAGCGGGGGATAGCCCTGGGCAGGTTTATAGAAGCTGGAAAGACCGGCGAGTTTAAGGGTATTGCCCTGGGGACGCCGGATGCCGAAAGGCATCTGGAAGACATGTCCGGTGACGCTCAACAGAGTTACGTAATATAATAGAGTATGCAAATATAGCCCGGAAATGATTTAGGAGCTTTTTAAATGATGAATAAAGTAATTATCGGCATACTGGTGCTGCTGGTGGTTTTCACGGGAGGCATCGGCTACTACTCTTACACGCTCAACCAGCAACTTGATGACCTGGGCGAGCGGTTGGCGACATTCGAAACGGAGCAGACTACCCGTATCGATGCCGTGAGCGACGAACTGAAGAAGGAAATGGCAACTGGTCTCGGTTCGGTGGAAAATCAGCTGGGAGAGTCTCAGGCCGATATCGCCGCTATGGGTATTGAACTGGAAACAGCGAGCGACCGCATATCCGGCGTGGAAGACGAAATCGCTGGAGTCTCGACTCAGGTTGGAACTCTGGACGACCGTATCAGCAGCGCTGAAGCCGAGATATCACGTTCCGTAATTGATACCAGTGAGTTGTATAAGAGAGTCGTGCAGGCTACGGTTCGAATTACCAACGGCGAGAGAGCGGCGGGTTCCGGGTTTATTTATGATAATGATGGCCGTGTGATTACCGCCTACCATGTGGTTAATGGGCTCTCCCCGATTTTCGTCATGTTGTATGACGGCAGGATTTCAAGGGCGACGGTTGACGGATATTGTGAATTCAGTGATGTCGCATTATTGACACTGGCGGTTAATCCGGATATCGAGCCGCTGCCGCTGGGTGATTCCAGCCTGATACAAATCGGAGAGCCGGTCATCGCCATCGGCAGTCCCGGTGATGGTGACGACCCGCTTGGTCTGAGGGACACACTGACTTCCGGTATTGTCAGTCAGGTCAATCGATTCGTTAACATAGAAGGTAGTTATATAACCAACCTGCTCCAGTTCGATGCCGCGGTGAACTTCGGCAACTCGGGAGGCCCCCTTATCAACTCTAAGGGAGAGGTTATCGGCCTGGTGACAGCCAGGATTGACCCCCTGATTGGTGAAGGTATTTACTGGGCGGTATCTTCCAATAAAGTTAAACGGGTGGTTGAAGCCATCATCACCAACGGCTTTTTCGCTTACCCCCAGATCGGCGTGATGATAACCGACCTTACACCCCAGATGGTACAGGGGATGTCGCTGGAGACGACTAACGGGGTGCTGGTGACGGCTATTTTCCCTGACAGTCCGGCTGATGTGGCCGGTATTCAGACAGGTGATATTATCGTGGCCATTGACAGCGTGCCGGTCAGAAATATGGACGAGCTTACCTCCTATCTGGGTGAGTACAACAGCCCGGGAGACGAGACGGTAATCGAAGTGATACGGGGCACCACCACGCTTGAGATAACTATTGAGATAGGCGAGCGCGAATAATAAACTAGTCGACCTTTCCGTACTTC
>JAUWGD010000043.1 GCA_030606585.1 Dehalococcoidales bacterium
GCGGCAACCAACGCCGTAGAAACAGCGGCGAAGACTCTCAAGGATTTGAGAATTGCCGAAATCGAAGAGTTTGATATGCAGATCGATAACGGCAAGATTATGAGCTACCGGGCTAAAGTAAGAATCTCCTTTAAATATCACGGCAAAGAATAGCTAAACTCGATGCCAAGGCGAGATACCTGTTCTTTACTAACAGTGACCGAAAACCACTGAAGTTCCTTTATACCTTTTACTGTCGCCATCTGGCAGTGGCGCGGTCAAACATCAGGCGCCTTAACAGGATACCCCTGATATCCCGGCTTACTTTCAAGTCATCACTCAGTCCGGCGGTGAGCCTTCTTATCATTATGAGTATAAGCAGGGCGGCACAGCCCCAAATAATTTCCACCGGCTCGCCGAAATACCAGCTGACAAACGGTAATATCAGAAAGCAGATAAACATGCCCACGGGCAGACTGCGACTGTAAGGACCGCCGACAATGGACATCTCGCCTGATTTTTTGAATTTAGCCATCAAACGGGGTGCGGTCCGGATAAGTAAAGAGATAATGACGGGTATAATAGCCACCAGACCGGGTATGGGAACCAGCGTTATGACCATTGCCAGGGCGATGCTGTTGCCCTTTTCACCATCGAACTTCGAAAATACGGGCCACATCTGACCGCAGACGGCGGCCAATCCGGCAATAGCAATAATTGTTAAATCGAAACCGAGGAGTTTACCTGCCAGGACAGGCAGGACTCCCTTGACAAATTCACCCAGTACGCCCGCTACCCCGATGATTCTACCCGCCCGGTGCCAGAGATTTTCGTGAAAATCTCCGTCCAGTTCCACGCGGCGGAGCTTCGCCAGCAGGGACAGGTGCGGTATCGAACCGAAAATATAGGAGCCAAGAACCAGTAATATATCAGCCCACATTTTTTCCATGCTAAGAGGGTAAAGAAAAAGGCAGTGGAATGTCAACATGGAAAGTTATCTTGAGCACGTAATACATGTGGTTTGAAAATGTACCTCCGATATGCCAACATTTAAATAAACGAGGTAATCGGGAGGCCGACATGGAAACGAGAAGACTGGGCAGGACGGGACATGAGAGCAGCATCCTGATTTTCGGGAGTTTCGCGCTGTTCCGGGCGAGTCAGGAAGAAGCCGATGCCGCCCTGGAAACAGCCCTGGATAACGGTATCAACCACATAGACGTATCACCGGTATACGGGCAGGCGGAGAAAAATATAGGCTCATGGTTGCAAAGAAACGGGAAGAAATTCTTCCTCGGCTGCAAGACCCACGAACGAAAGAAAGAGGGCGCCCGGGAAAGTCTCCAGCGCTCGCTGGAAACACTCAATGTCGACCATTTTGACCTTTTCCAATGCCACGGCGTCGATACTATGGATGTATTGAATACCGTTCTGGGTCCCGGGGGCGCGATGGAAGCAATCCTCGAAGCCAGAGAGCAGGGACTGGTACGAAATATCGGCATTACCGGCCACAATCCGGTTACCCAGAACAAGGCGCTGGGGCTCTTCGACTTCGATACCGTGATGTTCCCGTTGAATCGGGTGCATGCCGCCCACCGGACGGACTGGAACGATTGGCGGCCGCTGCTGAAAACTGCCCGCCGGAAGGATGTCGGCGTTATGGCCATCAAGTCCGTGGCCAAACGCGCCCGGGAAGGCCCGAATGAGAAAGGATATAACACGTGGTACGAGCCTTTCGACGAGGCGGGGGAAATCGAGAAAAGCCTGTGGTACACGTTGAGCCAGGACATCACCGCCGCCGTAATGCCCGGCGAATTGCGGCTGTGGCCGATGGTTATCGATGCCGCCAAAAGGTTTAAATACCTTAGTGACGTGAAGCAGCAGAAAGTAATCGCTGAAGCTTCGCAATACCAGCCGCTGGCCGGCCCGAAGATGGACTAGCCAGAACCGGAATGAATCGCGTTGACAGCTACGGGCTGTTATGATATTTTACTGGAAATAACCTCTATCACCGCGAAGGGAGAGCGTCAATGGTCCGACTTGATGATGTAAGCGAAGAAGAAAGAAAAATGTTATTGAGCCTCCCCTGCCCTACTTTCGAATCGAACCCATGGGTCGGCGGGCCGCCCCTGAGCGAGAGACGCCTGGCGATTATCACCACGGCCGGACTCCATACGCGTAACGACCACCCCTTCCAGATAGACCCGAACGATTTTTACCGCGTGATACCGGGTGATGTGAAGGCCAACGACCTGGTAATGTCCCACATCGCTGCGAGCTTCGACCGCAGTGGTTTTCAGCGCGACTGGAATGTCGTCTTCCCCCTCGACCGCCTCCGTGAGATGGCGGCGGAAGGTATCATCGGCAGCCTGGCCGACTTTCATTACTCCGTCAGCGCCGTCCATAAGCCGGAAGAGTTCCAGGTGTGCTCGGCGGAAATTGCCGGCCTCCTCAAGAAAGACGGGGTGAACGCCGTTTTGCTCCTGCCGGTCTGACCGGGCTGCACGAGCGCCGTCGGCGTTCTGGGCCACTTTATAGAAGAAGAAGGCGTGCCGACCACCGGCATCAGCCTTATCCGAGAACACACGGAGACTATCAAGCCACCCCGGGCATTGTGGGTTACTTTTCAGATGGGACATCCCCTGGGTGCGCCCGATGACCCTGCCTTCCAGAAAAAGGTGCTCATGGCCGTCCTGGGACTGCTCGAAGCGCCCGGAGAACCGCCTGTTCTGGTTGATTTTCCCGAAGACGAACCGGAAAACGATGAAATAACGGTACTTTCCTGTCCGGTGAATTTCGCGCATAGCACAGATGAACCCGAAGAAACCGACCCGTTACAGGTAGCTTTACGCCGGGAGATGACCGCCATGCGCCCTTGGTATAACATGGCCGTTAATAAACGACAGCGCACCACGGTGGGTGTCAGCAACATCGAGCTGGAAGCGCTGGGCGACTTTATTTACGCCTTTATCAAGGGTGAGGAGCCGGAGAATCCCCTCAAGGATACGCCGCTGGTCTACACACTGAAGTACGCCGTCGAAGATTTAAAGTCCTATTACATCGAGGGTATTACCGCCCAGCCGGGTCAGTCGGGCGCTTCCAGCCAGGTGCTCCAGGACTGGTTCTGGGAAGAGACGGTGGCCGGTAAAGTGCTCCTGGCCCTGAAGAAAGTCTGCGAGGCGAGTTCCGATAGAATGATGAGCATGGTCGGCTCACACTTCGTCGTCCCCGGTGATGTCGCCCGAAAGCATGCCGGTTGAAGCCCCGTTGATAAAGCCGTCCACCCTGTCGATTCACTCTAGCGGTTATTACAACTCAACCGATTATTCACCCATGAACTGCAGGGCAATCTGTCGTGACCTGGCACGATTATCAAATTCAACCAGGACTACCTGCTGGTACTGACCGAGGATTCAGGGCTTTTTCTCGGGAGGGGGCATCGGTGGAGGAGGTCCCTGCTTGGTCTGGAGGGGCTTGCAGATAATCTCGGTAATATGCAGTTCAGGGAGTTTCGTGGAAGGAGCCGCGATAGCCACGATTGCTGTATCCGCCCCACGCCCGGTACCCGTCACGACAACCACCTCCTCGCCGGAGTCCACGCACCCGCCGTCCACGGCCATGAAAACAAGCTCCACGCAGACCTTCATCCCCTGGCAAAACGTGCGCAGGAGATTGGCCATGACTGTTGGAGTATCCATGCCGTACAGTTTCTCGGTATGAAACAGCATGGTGCCGAAGTGAACGGTATGCCCCTTCTCAGCAAGCTCCGAGACCAGCTCCGCCGGAAAGCGCTGTTGAGGAGCCATGAACCCGTACTGGTGGGGCACCACCACCATTTTTATACCGCTGCCGTCCCAGACCTTAGCCGCCAGGCGGGCCGTCTCACCCCTCGTCGAGGCGAGGATTATTTTCTTGATGCCGCGGTCTTTAGCCCTTTCCGCGGCAAGCTGCAGGGTTGTCTCCGTGTTTTCCATACCCGGTTTTTCGTAATAAACGATTTTCTCTTCCAAGTTCAGCCTCCTGTTAAGTGGATTATATATTCTACCAGAATACAGCGGTATCAAGCACATCATTCTTTGATTTTTAATGAAGGATGGTAGAGAATACAGGCACACACAGGTATCAAAGACATAGATATGAGAGGGAATAGAACCATGATTAAATCGATTGTGGTGGCACATAGAAAAGCAGGACTCACCCGAGAGGAGTTCAATAGATACTGGAAAAACGAACACGGGCCTCTGGCAGCCAAGCTTATCCCCGGAGTGAGGAGATACGTACAAAACCACCTGGTCGATATACCGGGCATGGAATACGAGGGTGACGGTATCGTGGAGATGTGGTATGACGACATCGAGGCCTGGCAAAAATCCATGAAATATATCCAATCCAGTAAAGAGCTAGCCGAGGACGGAGCGAAGTTCTGCGATTTGCGTAATGCCAGCGTGTGGATAGTCGAGGAGCATGTCATCAAGTAAACCGATATATCCTAAAAAGCAAATTCCGTAATGATAAACCCGATGAGAGAAGCGATGGCGATGGGTGGTAAAGCGGGGACGGGTTTATCCTTGAGCCAGAGCAATTGAATCAGGAAAGCCCCCATAAGCCCCACCAGGGCAAACGCCCCCACAATCACGGCGCCGCCCAGTCCGGCCTTAAAAAATACGGAAACAGCCAGCATCAGGGGAAAGCCGATATCCCCGCCACCCAGTATAGAGTACTCGCGCTCAGCCGACTCCTTAGCTCTTAAATCGCCGAACCGCACGCTGCCCAGCTTCAATTTCCAGTCGCCCATTTGTTTGGGGAAAATAAAGGCGGGCAGAGTATCGGACTCGGACATTTTATCGGCCATCCAAACCATGAAACCGAAACGCACGGCTACAACGTCATAGACGGCGATAATCAGCATGAAAATCATGAAGGTTAACGGCGAAAAAAGAAACCCGATAACCGAGCCCAACCCGGAAAGGGCAACGAGCAGGAGAAGGTCGTGGAGCCAGATTCTCGCCCAGAACAGCCAGACGATAGCGGCAATGACCGCCAGGGGAGCGGCCGCCATAACCGGCCAGGTCAGGCCGGTGACGATAAACACGCCGTAGCCGAACATCAGGGCAAAGAGCGCCCGGAATACCAGACGCAACCACCGCAGAGGGATGAAAAAGAGGACCAGACCCAGCACCACCACCACCCCGAAGAAATAGGCGACTATGGGGCCGAGAGAAACGTCCGGCGAAGCAAACTGGTTCTCTTCGAAAAATATCCGCTCACGGCCGGCCACATACAACGTAAGAGCCAGGGCCATTACCATGACCAGGCCGCTCCAGAGAAAGGGGCTGAGTTTAGATTTCATCACAATGAAAAATTCCGGGAATTTCTCCCCTAATTATAGAAAAGGGTCAGGTTAAAAGCAATTGAGGAATGTATCAGTTATGGGAGGGGGGTTCCAGCCACTCATCACTGTAAGCGACCTCTGTGGGTGACAGTATTTTATCAAGCAGGTCGAACAGGCCGTCAACACTCCATAAAACATCTATATTTTTCGAGGGAACCCTGGGGCTATCCGCCAGCCATGATTCTATTACTTCTTCGGCAGGTCTGCCAATATAGTCCTTACCGACACCCAGGTCAAGCATTATTCCCGCAGTCGCTTCATTGTTCCAGGCATGCCGGAAATACTCGTTATACGCGATTGCCTGTTCTTCTTCCGTCAGAACGTAGGCAGGCTCGAATTCCAGACCGCCGACGTACAGAGTAACGTGGTGTATCAAGCCCTGACAGGTGCCGGTAGATATGTACTCCTGTGACAATTGAGTTACTATCTCTTCGCCGCTTTCCCAGTTAGCGATATAGTCGTATCCTGAAAAATCCAGCTGGAAATAGGGACTGTCACCCGTCACCCTGTTATGAGTCGCGAACATGAGCCTGCCGGAATATCGCTCCTTAATCACCGGCAGGAGCGCCTGCATCCATTCGGTAACGATACCGCAGATTTCCCCTGCGGTCTGGTCGTCCATTTCCCAGTACCTGGTATCCATCGAAGCCCACATTATCGGCTCGATAACCGGCATAAAGATTTCCACCTGATACTCTGCGGCGAATTCCGCCCATTCCATGACGAAAGGCGTCAACGCATCGAGGACGGCCTTCCCGGAAACCTCCACCTGCTCCCCGAAAAACGCGTCATGCCAGCCGCGCGAATAGCCTCCGGGCGGGCCCTGGCACAACGTAAGTGATACACTCATGCCGCTGGCGTGTGCCGCCTGAACGTACATCGCTATGGCTTCCTTCGAACAGGTCGAAAAGTTTAATTCTGCGTCACAATCCAGCGGCACGGTTATCAGGATATTATTGGCGCCGTATTCCTTATGGCGTTCCAGGTCTCTTAACGCCAGTCTGGCCTCCCTGAGCCATATTCCGGAGAGTATGACGTACCTGTCTCCGGCTGGCTCAGGTGACGGGATACGCAAATCTGAAAATTCAATGGGTTCTATACCAAGCTCCTGACGCAGGTCTGCCAGTCGTTGTTGAGACTCCGATAACGCGTCCGGCGCCGGACTTAAGTCAGCGTCTATCCTTTTTTGAGCTTCCGCCAAAACGGATATTACCCGTTCCAGCTCCTCTATATTTCGCGGTGTAATGACAATATCATCACCGGATAATATACCAGCGATGGTGTTTACGAAATCCCGGGTTACGTTTCCGTATTCCTCGGCGGGATTTACCTGAGCGGGCGGCGTTTCTATATCCGCTGTCTCGCTATCCGGCTGCCCCGGTAAAGGCGCCTCTTCTTTTAACGGTCTGTCCGGTTGTTCTGTTGCGGGGTACTCCGGTTCTGTTACCGGTCCCCGGTCTTCCGAGCCGCCGCAAGCGTTAAGGAATGCCAGACCGATAAAACAGGGCAAAAAGATAAGGAGTATGATTTTCTGTTTTATAAGAGTCATGCTACAGATAATTATAACATCCGCGTACAGTCAGGAGGAACGGTCAGAGCGGGGAGAGACCGCCAGCTAACTATTACTTTCTTATCAGCAATAGCGGAGTATTCCCCGCGAGAAAGACCTTCTGAGCTACACTTCCCATAGACAGGGGGTTGCTTCTATTCATGCCGCGCGTCGACATGGCCACAAGGTCGACGGTGAGTTCATCGGCAAGGTCGATTATAATCTCGGCCACCGAACCGATACAAACCTTGTAATCGATGTTTAAATCAATCATTTCCTGGACCTTTTTACACACACTGTCCAGGTATATTTTAACATCCGTCTCGGAATTTCCGTTTTGCGATACCACCTGAAGAAGTGTCAATTCCATCTGGAGTTTCAGGGCAATATTGCAGATATAAGGAATGACGGATTCGCTTTTGAACGAACCATCCAGAGGCACGAGTACCTTTTTCAGCAATCGCTTGTCACGTATATCGGAGCGAGATTCATTACCCCTGATGAGCATCACCGCCTGTGTTTTACCGGCCCTTACCACTTTGTCGGCGACGCTGCCCACAGTCCAGCGACTCATTCCGGTCTGGCCGTGGCTTGCCATGACAATCAACGGAAAATCAACCTCGAGGGCATATTCGATAACTTTCTTGGCAGGGTCTCCGGTGCGGCGTACTGTGGTTACATCGTACGATTTCTCAATTTCATTATCGACATACTTACCGGCATAATGACTGGTAGCTTCCTGGATTCTCTTAATATAGTCATAGTAATTCGCCAGTTTTTCGTGGTCTTCGGAGCCGATAACACTCAACAGGACTATTTCGGAACCCATCTTCGCGCCCAGCTCCTCCGCGTATGGTAACGCTGCCTCGGCAAGCTTCGAGCAATCTAACGGAACGATTATTTTCCCAAACATCTCCCCACCTTATCACGGTATTCCACAGTCTACGCCAGATGCGTCTCAATAGAGGTCCGCATTATATATAATGACCCACTAAATATTAGAACAATGCAGGTAGTAAACAATAGCATGTAAACAGCCAATTTCGCTGGGTATTTTCCCTTAAATTCCATTGTATTTGTGTTGCTCACTGTGGTTGCGGTATATTGAAAATGAACGTATGTTACTTATCAAGCTAGCCGCCAGGAACCTGTCACGACGCCGCGCCCGTAGTATCCTTACGATTATCGGCGTCGGTATCGCGATAGCCTTCACGGTGACCATCCTGAGTATGAGCGAAGGGCTGATGGTCTCCTTTGAGAATTCCATAGCCAAGCAGGGAGCGGATATAGTCATAGTTCCCAAGGAAGCCGAAGCCTACCCCTACCCCGATGTTGCCGCCTTCGTCGGCAGCTTCCCCGAAGAGCTGCTGGACGAGATTGAACAAGTAGACAACGTTAAAATAACCTTCCCCGTTTTTACGGCGATACCGATGGATTTTATGCCCGAAAAACCGGGGGCTATGCCTCTTCTATACGGAGTAACCCCCGAGTACTTCCCCGAAGTAGTCCCCTATCTGGGACTGGCCGAAGGTCGTTATATAGAAGCCGGTGACGAGTTTACCATCGTCGCCGGTTCCGGAATAGCCAAAGTCGCGGAGTTAAGCCCGGGTGATTCGCTGGAATTCAGGGGTAAATCGTTCGAGGTGGTGGGCATTCTCGAATCCAGCGGCAGCATGGATGACGGTATGCTGTACACTCCTCTCAAAGGCCTGCAGGAAGCCTATTCAAAGCCTGGCCAGCTTACATTCGTACCGATTAAGGTAAACGATATCTCGCGAGCAGAAGAGACAGCCGAGGAGATAAGCGACAGGTGGCCCATTGTCTCGGCGCAGACACAGAAGGCGATGGTGGATAAATTCTCCGACCTGATGGGTATTGTCGAAGCGGCCAACGTCGGGCTATCGGCCGTCGCCCTGCTTATCGGCATCCTTTTCATCCTCTCCACGATGATAATGGCCGTCGGTGAGCGGGTCAAGGAAATCGGGACGATGCGGGCGATAGGTATGCATCGCAGCTATATTTTTCAGCTGGTTATCACCGAATCGCTGATAACCAGCCTGATTGCCGGAGTAATTGGCTGCCTTTGCGGCTACCTGCTATCGCTGGGAATAACCTATATTATATCCGAGTTCTTCGGCCTGACCTACTTTGCCCCGATGGTCAACGCACGCATCTTTTTAACGGGTATCGTTATCGCCATCGTTGTGGGGGCGCTGGCCGGCTTGTACCCGGCATGGCGGATATCAAAGACAAATATCGTACAGGCGCTTCGCTATGAATAAGATAATTATTGAAACTGAAAATTTAAGCAAGGTTTTTACCATCGGCGGGCAGGACATCAAAGCCCTGAACGGGGTCGACCTCAAGGTTGCCGGAGGCGAGTTTATCAGCATTATCGGCCCTTCCGGTTCGGGCAAGACCACCCTGCTTAATCTCATCGGCCTGCTGGAGCAGCCCAGCAGCGGCACCGTTTCATTCGAGGGGCAGGATGTATCCAAACTAAGAGAAAGCGAGCTGGATGACCTGAGACTGAAGCAGATAGGCTTTATTTTTCAGACTTTTAACCTGATGGCGACATTTACGGCGCTGGAAAACGTTACCTTCCCCATGGAGATAACTCACGTACCGGAAAAAGAGCGGCTTGACAGGGCGAAGGCATTACTAGATAGACTGGGCCTGGCCGAACGGATGCACCACAAACCGAAGGAGCTTTCCGCTGGAGAAAGCCAGCGGGTGGCTATCGCCCGGGCTTTAGCCAACGAGCCGATATTACTGCTGGCCGACGAACCGACCGGAAATCTGGACTCAAATACCACCAAGGAAATATCGGAGCTTTTACAGCGACTGAATAATGAATACGGAATCGCTGTTATCCTGGTAACCCATGATAACCAGGTGGCCCGGGCAGCCTCCAGGACGCTGCGTATGGTGGACGGCCGGCTCGATAGCGACTCAGGATAATTACAGATATTCTCCGGTAAACCTGAAAGCCCCTTCCCCACAAGGATGCTCGTTCAGCAACTCTATCAGTCGCTCTGCCTTGACCACCCACCCGTAGGAACCCGCAACCTTGCTGATAGTGGCCTGGCCAATCTTCGGCCAGGAGGAAGCGGTGGCATCATTAACCAGGATAACATCATAACCGGTATTGAAAGCATCCGTTAAGGTGTTTTCAACGCAGATGGCGGTATCCACACCGCATATAATCACCGTATCGACATAGCTGCTCCTGAGCCAGAGGTCAAGCTCGGTGTCCTGGAAAGCGGAATCTCTCCTTTTTATTATTATGTGTTCGTTATCCGACGGTTTCAACTCGTCAATCACCTCGGCGTCCCATGTCCCGCGTATACATGCCGGTATTCTCAGAAATTCCGCTCTTCTTTCCGGTATGATGCGGTGCAGTCGAGTAAAAAGGTCTATTCCCGATTCCTCTCTTACCTGCATCGTATAAAATACCGGTATTTTTAGTTCACGAGCCATAGTTAACAGGTGAGCAATACCGGGTATAATATTCCGGTACGTCTGAAGGTCAGCACCGACAGTCCCTCCATACTTTTCGTAGGAACCACCCGGCGAACAATAGCCGTTCTGCATGTCTATCACCAGCAAGGCGGGATGAAAGACGGACGGTTTTATACGCACCATAGCCCTAACCTCCGTTCATTAACACTGTCAGGCATACCGGGTAAGGCAAGCCTTTCACAAGCATTTTACCATATGCCGGAAGACAAGAGGGAAAGCGCGGGGGTTATAAGGACAATAGGAAGCCGTCAATCGCTTGCTTAATATTAGGAAAAATGAAGAATTTTTTTATCACTACTTGACAATCATATATATGACATATATAATATATGTTATGACATATATATATCATTAATATATTCAGGAGGCAACCTATGGGAAAGCAAGTTACTCTGGATGACGACGTTTTCATGGAAATTGCCGACAGGGCTTTCGAATCAGGAATGGTATTTGGTTCGATAAATGATGTTTTAAGAGAAATTCTAAATATGGGTAAGAAAGAAGTAAATAATTACCCCAGTAGCAAGGTTGAGCAAGTCCAATATTTTTTAAATGCACTAAAAAGTCCCATATTCAAGTTTTCTAAAAACGGCATGAAATACCATGGAAGAAGTAGGAGATGGGTAGCAGACCCTAACGTTGTCACAATAACAGTACAAGATGCTCGTACTAAGAACTTGCGTATCACTGTATATGGAAAACCTGATGAATTTAAAAGTATAAAAGGTTCACTAAAAATCGAAGACGATATGTCAGGTTATTCAAGGTTCTTAATAGACAGTACAGAACAGTTAATCCCAGCAGTAAATGTAATTAAGCATTCATATGAGCTTAAGAAAGAACGTGGAAGGATTTAATTTTATGATTGAAGAAGGATACCATAGCAAAGCAAAGGACTGGGGTAATTACACAGTCAAGAAAGTAGCCCGGCTGAAGCAACCCATTGAGTGTTATAGCAAGAATAAGGGTAAAGCTCTATTCAATCCAGTTATAGTAAAAATGGAGTGGGATACCCCACCTTCTGATGATATGAATGATATCTGGTTCCCATATTGGATTACATGGTCCGACATTTCTAATAAGGAACGATATGGCCAGTATGCACCTATGATAGGAGAGAAAGCCCTTTTGGAACTCCTAAAGGATGCAATTAGCCAGAAGTTTTTCAGTGAAGGCTTCCTCAATCAGCTACGAGAGGCTATCAATAAGGATTTGGGAAACAACAGTGTCTAAGTACCGCGTCATTTTAACAAAATAAGTGGCGGCGGGTGGATTCGAACCACCGACTAAAGACTTATGAGACTAATCTCCTACCCTGTTACCCCACCCAATTTGAATTGCATCCCGGTACGCAAAGGTAAAAACCGCTCGGCGAAGACACGATAAAGTACAACCTGTGCTTTAAACCCCGTACAGTGACCGGCGCTTATCCATGCCACATTCAACCTGGCAA
>JAUWGD010000087.1 GCA_030606585.1 Dehalococcoidales bacterium
TCCATTTTCTCTGCTGCCATATTATCTACCTCCTTACGTGGTTTATGGTCATTATAGAGTTGCTATATCAGTTTCACCGCCTCCCTGATGTCCTCGGCAACCATTCTCCTTTTCGACTTCTCAATCAGAAAGTTCTTGCCCGCCGGGGTGTAGGAGGGGAAGACCCTTTTATCTTCTAAGTAGTATGCCTGCCCCCTGATTTTGTACGTGGAGCCGGCGGGTATTACTTTCTTCCCCGTTTGTTTTTTCCAGATAGCGTTCATCATTTTTATCGCCACGTCCCCCATGAGCATGAAGACCTTGACGCTGGGGAACAAGGCTATTTCCTTTTCAAGCAGCTTCGAGCAGTGTTTCATGGTGTCGGGGGAAACGGCGTACTGTGTTTTGCCGCATTTAATGGCCGTGGTGATATACACTCCCAGGTCGAGGATATCCTGCATAGAGGCTACGTTCGCCCCGGCATCTTTGAAAGCCTGAAGGGTGGTCTGTAAGTAAAATGGATTGCCCCCGGCGTAAAAATAGTCTGCCTTTTCATTCGGCGGGGCTTCGGTTATCATCACGATACGGGTATTCTCCGTATCGATATCCCTGAACGGCAGAATGTAGCTGTTTTCATCTATATCCTGGCAGGGGAAATCGACACATTTTATCTGCTCGTTGATTTTCATTTTTAGGGCCTTTACAGCGCCTTTCGGGCTATCTCGGTAATGTCGTATATTTCAATTTCCTCGCCGTACTCCTTGACGGCGTCCTTGAAATTCCTTTCGCACCAGGGGCAGCTGGTAACCAGCGCCGTGGCGCCGGTGGCTTTCGCTTCCTTGAGTCTTTCGTTTGCCGTCCACAGGGATAAATCCGGGTTGGCCTGGCTGACGCCGGCGCCGGCCCCGCAGCACCAGGCATTTAAACGGTTGCGTTCCATCTCCACCAGCTCGATTCCCGGTATGTTCTTCAATACGTCGCGGGGAGGCTCGTAGACGCCGTCGTCCCCTAAATGCCTTCCCAGGTGGCAGGGGTCGTGATAGGTGACCTTCATCGGCACCTTTTTGGTGAACCTGAGTTTTTTATCCTTTATTAAACTGTCGAGGTACTCGACCATGTGCAGCATGTCGAACTTCGCAGGGATATTTACTCCTGCATAAAGCTTTTTGAAAGTGCTGTAGCCGTCCGAGCAGGAGGTGACGACTTGCTTCACGTCCAGCGAGTTGAACGTCTCCAGAAAATGCTCGGCGTACTTGGTGAATTCCCCCAGGTAGCCGATTTCGTAAGCGCGGCCGCCACAGCAGGACTCCTCCATGCCCATGATGCCGACATCCACGCCGGCGGCTTTCAGGAGGCTGACAGCGCTCCGGGGCACCTCCCACAGTTCGGGGTCGAAGGAAACCATGCAGCCCGCGTGGTAGGCTACGTCCACCTTCTCCTGCGCGGCGTCCTTTATTCCCATGTCCTTTGCCCAGTCTCCCCGCTCCGCCTTTGGTTTGCCGAAGACGTTATCGTCTTTTTTAAGGCTATCCACCATAATCATGTAGGCGGGGTTGAGATTCCCCCGGGTCACCGCTTCCGTGCGGAGTGCCTGGATAATCTCAAAGATATGCTGGCGGTGATAGACGCCGCACTGCTGCTCGCAGGAAAGACAGCCGGTGCAGGCGTATATCCTCTCCATGATATCGTCGTTATCCAGATTCAATACCCCGTTGACAATCCCCCTGGCTATCAGCATTTTACCCGATGGATAATACGACTCAAGCCGGTACTTTTCCCCGGCGGGGCAGACGGGCGAAAATATTTCCAGGACGCTCTTACAGGTTCCGCAGTGGGTGCATCCGTAAAGCCATTCCTTCAGTTCGTCAAGGACCATTCTTCTCTCCTTAATTATTAAATAATGTCATCCCGACGAAGGTCGGGCTCCAGACCACCACTCATCCCCTGGATTCCAGCTTTCGCTGGAATGACACCGGGCTACTGTAAGACACTCTCTTTCCTGCTTTGTTTGAGGTAAATTACGGCTACTTCCCCGGTTTTCCCCACCTGCCGGGATTCATAATGTTGTTAGGGTCCAGCATCTCCTTAACCCTGCGGTGCAGTTTCAGCCAGTCCGGCCCGACCACTTCTTCCAGCCTTCTTACCGCCCAGACCGGCGTCTTATAGGGTATGTAACCCGTTTCCAGGACGAGGTCGAGTTGTTCCGCGCAGAGGTCGTTGATTCTCTGTACGAGAGCGGGGTCTCCCTTGTCGTAAGGGAGCATCCATCTTAACCCCACGAAGTGCCCCTCGTTCATGATACGGGTATAGCAGGTGCGGGAGATATCGTATTTGTCCTGAAGCTCACAGCCTTTTTTCACGGTCTCCAGCCACCGGCTCATGGGGCCGTAGGTTCCTACCCACATCAGTCCCCCACCGGAACTGAGCACACCCAGGGCCTGCATCGGGAACGCGGCGGTGGTGCTGGGGATGGTATCGGGTCCGGTGTAGTTTCCGTCCTTGCATCTTTCTTTAACCGCTTCGCCCATGGCTTCAACCTTGGCGTTGAGCTCGTTTTCGGTATTACCCGTAACCTCCGCCGTTATCACGAACTCCGGCTCATCGGGCTCACGGTGTAACGCCGGGTGCAGGGACGCTTTCTCGTGAGCGTAAGCCGCCATCCCGACTTTATTCAGGGCGAAGGAAGTGCCGATAAGGTCGTCGGGAATCCTGGTACGTATTATAGCCTTTAGAATTTCGTCAGCGCTTTCCAGGTCCATGGCCATGAAGGTCACCGCCGTGTTGTGCGGAGGATTGGGCCAGATGCTCACGGCCATCTTGGTGATGACGCCCGTGGTTCCCTGCCATCCCAGGAAGAGGCCGTCCAGCTCGGGGAAGGGGACGATTGCCTGCCAGGTCTTGCTGGCCGCACAGGAGCCGATTTTTATTAGCTCTCCCGTGGTCAGTATGACTTCCAGGCCACTTACCCAGTGCGAGGCGTCGCCGTACCTGAACGACAGGTTATCGAGTCCCTGCACGAGGGCGTTGGTCATGACGCCAGTGGATGATGGCGAGAAGGCGTAGGTATATCTCAGGGTGGGGTGATTTTTTTCCAGGTAGGCCTTAATCTGACCGAACGTCACGCCGGGCTCGACGACGGCATACATGTCGGTCTCATTGACCTCGATGATGCGGTTCATCCTCTTCAGGTCTAGTACGATACCGCCTTCGAGGGGTATGGTCAGACCGCCTACATTACCCCCGGCGACATAGGGGATAACCGGCATTTTTTCTTTATTGGCCAGAGTGATTATGGCTCGTAATTCCTCTGGGGATTGCGGCAGGACTACGATGTCCGGCCAGTGCGACTCAGCCGGCGTCAGGTCATAGGAGTAAATATACAGGTCGGCCTGATTGGTAGAGACGAATTCACTCCCGACGACTTTTTCCAGTTCATCGACTATCTTATTCTTCACCGCTTCTATCAATTTCCCGACCTCCTTAGTTATTCACGAAGGTTAATCGCGGTTAAAATTAATTCAATTTAACTGTCCGGCATTTTTCACCTGAGGATACGTAATACAGGAAGCGATATATCGTGTAAACTCCGCCATATGATACTTTTATATGGGTACAATCGTCAACCTCTAAAGGGA
Source organism: Dehalococcoidales bacterium (assembly GCA_030606585.1). Taxonomy (GTDB): domain Bacteria; phylum Chloroflexota; class Dehalococcoidia; order Dehalococcoidales; family RBG-16-60-22; genus JAFGPF01. The sequence goes on from JAUWGD010000087.1 coordinate 3,615, forward strand.
GTATATTTATTCGGAAGAATGGCCGACTGCTTGTTTTTCCGTAGATTATGGCGTAGAATTTACCTGTAATCACGCACGGGCAGTTAGCTCAGTTGGTTAGAGCACTCGGTTCACATCCGAGAGGTCGAAGGTTCGAGTCCTTTACTGCCCATTTCGACGGATATAATCTTCTGAGGCACTGGAACTATCAGGTAATGCAGTGGTGACCAGTGCCTTTTAATTAAAAAGCAAGAAGAAAGGAGACTATAAATGGCGGGGAATTCTGCAGAGAAGGCCTATCAACTGGGTAATAAGTATGAACAGATTTATACAGGCTGTAGTCAATGTGTAATTGCAGCTCTCCAGGATACTTTTGATATTAGAAATGACGCTGTCTTTAAAGCCGCAACTGGCTTGGCTGCCGGAGGGGGCGCGTCTATAGATGGTAGCTGTGGTGCTTATTCCGGGGGGATCATGGTGCTGAGTTACCTGATGGGTAGAGAAAGAGAGGATTTTGCCGATTCTGACGAAATTTTACTCAGAAACTTCGAACTGATAAGGAAGCTCCGTGATGAGTTTATCCAGGAGTACGGCTCTGTCATTTGTTGTGATATACAGACGAAAATCTTCGGCAGGTCTTATTACCTCGCTGATATGGATGAATTCGAGATGTTTGAGAAAGCCGGCGGTCATGATGCCCTCCACTGCCCGGAGGTGGTAGGCAAAGCAGCCCGCTGGGCAGCGACACTAATAAATGAAGCCGGGCTAGTATAACTGCGACGATAGCGCCATAGAGCAGAAATCATTTGTGCCTCTGGGCGCCCCGTAAATGTAATCAGAAACAGCCACTTTTCGGTAGTAAGTCAATTACGCCTTTCCCACTCATGTGTGCTCGTGTTGCCTCTCCCCACTCCTTCCCCGCCACTTCTCTATCAATCCTACAAATCCATTGGGCAGGTATAAGACTGCGGCCACTAATACGATGCCGAAAAACAGCATGTAGTAATAGGGGAACCGGGTTATTAATAGTTCTTCCAGGTAGGCAAAAATAGCCGCGCCCAGGATAGGACCATAAAGCTGCCCCATGCCGCCGAAGATAGCCATTAAAACCGGCAAAAAAGAATAGAGTATATTAAAAGAAATGGATGGATCAATATATATCCAGCGTGTCGCCATGATTGCCCCGGCTGCCCCCATGAAGAAAGCGCTGATGCCAAAGGTGATAACCTTTACCAAAGTTACATTAATGCCGGTGTGTGCCGCGGCCTCCTCATTCTCACCGATACTCTGCAGTGCCAACCCCAATCTGGAGCGTCTGATGTAGTAGGCGGCCAGCAACGTGAACACGAAAATGACAAGTATGTAGTAATAAACAATGGCGGGCTCTATTATGATGACGTACCTGCCAGTAATCCCGTTTATATGGTGTTCCCACCACAGGACAACATACTTGGCAAGTTGAGTGAGTCCGAAAGTGAACATGATGAAATACATGCCCCTCAGCCTCAACGTCAGCGCGCCGGTCAGAAGGGCCAGACAGGAACTGATTAGACCGCCGGCAAGGACAGCGATAACCAGGGGGAATTCGTTCCCCAGTAGGGCCATAGTATACATGCCAACCCCGAGGAAAGTGGCGGACGCCAGCGAGATGTAACCGGTGGGCCCGGAAAAAATGGCCCAGCTTAAAGTGAGGATGATATACAGAATGATGTTGGTCAGCAGTATGATACCATAATTCGAGCCATAGACGGGTAAGGTAAACAGCAGGATAAAGACTAAGACAATTAATCCCAGGTAAAACGGCCTATTAGAGATAATTTTAGCCATATTCATTATCTATTTCCCCAAAATACCCGTTGGCCTCACCATTAGCAGGAGCATGAAGATAACATAGTAAGTAATTAACGCCAGGCTTGCGTCGAAATAGGACACTATGCTGCCGATAAGACCGAGTAAAAAACCACCGATAAAACTACCGGAAATACTGCCCAGGCCACCCAGGACAACCACGATAAACGCGATGGCCGTATATTCGAGGCCCATGATTGGTGAAATTGTATAGGTGATGCTGATAAGTGAGCCGGCTAAACTGGCCATTAAAGCGCCGAGACCGAAGCATACAGCCAGCACACTATTAATTTTTACCCCCATAAGTCCGGCGGTCACCCGATCCTGAGCCGCTGCCCTGATCGCTTTTCCCAGGCGGGTGCGGGATATAAAGAGATAAAATGCCACACTTATGACGATAGCAAACAAAGGGGTTATCAGACGGTTGAATCCAAATGTTGTCCCCGCAAAGCTGACCGGGTAAGAATATATTCCCAGCCCTCTTACGAAAGGACCCCATATCAGCAGGGCTGCGTTTTGAATAATGAAAAGGATGCCAAAAGTGGCTAACAGAGAACTGGCCTCATAGGCGCCCGTTGATGCTGACATTCTCTGGAGGCGGCTGAATAAGGTCCTGTGGATTAGAAAACCTATTCCGAAGAGAACAGGACCGCAAATAACGAGAGAAATCAGAGGATTGATGCCAAAAAACGTGTAGAGCGACCAGGTGGCGAAAGCCCCGAGCATAATAAATTCGCCGTGAGATATGTTAAGCACCCGGGCGACACCGTACTGCAAGCCGAATCCCATGGCAATCAGGGAATAAATGCCGCCCGTCAGTATGCCGTCAATTACGACATTCAGTATTGTTACCATCATGATGATAGATTCCTAACTCTGGCAACCGGATAATTTGCAGGCTGCCCTGAAAGCAACAGGACATTGCCGATGGTTATTCTCCCTGTACCATGCGCCTCTCAAGGCAGCCTGCTTGCTGCGATATAACAACTAAACTATTTAAGTTAATGCTTAATGCTTCGGCCACGCCGGCTTGGGGTATATCGCTTCCGCAGTAGCTTTAGCCTTGGTTAATATGACTTCAAAGTAGCCATCCTGCCACTGGCCGACCACGCCGGGATAAGCTTCGAGTGCGGGTACCTGGTTCTCATACCACCACAGGCCGAAATCTGTTTCGAACTTCTCTGTGGCCAGTATATCCCTTATCACTGTCTGGTCGAGGGTTCCGGCCATCTCGATAGACTGCTGCAGATGCTGGAAAGCCGACCAGAAAACGGCGAATCCCCAGTACTCCATGCCCTCTGGCCCCGTAAATTCGATTCGCCTGGCCTCCAGCTCCGCGGCTCGAGGAGTCTGCTTACCGTTCCAGGCTCCGCCGCCCATGATGCCCTCGATTATCTCTTCACTGAATATACCCTTCAACGATGCAAAGTAGATACCGACGGTGGCGTACCACACCTTTGGGTTGAAGTCAATCTCCATGGACTGCCCGATAGCCAGGAAGCTCTCATCGGGATAGGACATGGAGAGAAAGGCGTCCACTTCGAGTGCCTTGGCCTCCCTCAACAGGGGAGACAGGTCCTTGACCCCGAGCGGGAAGCTCTTGTACATGACGATATCGATTCCCGCCTTGCGGCACTCCATAACTGTCGTGGAGGCATTCTCCACGCCGTGGAGGTCCTCACAGTAGATTACCGCCGCCGTCTTCACCCCTTTTTCAACCATAAGTTCGACCAGAGGGGG
>JAUWGD010000058.1 GCA_030606585.1 Dehalococcoidales bacterium
GCTTCGTCGCTGAGGCTCCTCGCAATGACGACTTTGAAATATTGAAGCAATAAGAGAGAGCCCCCCGAATTTCGGGGGGCTCTCGGAGTATCTGGAGTATTGTCCCTTAAGTCATTCTTAGACCTGTCGTCTGGTCCTGACTATGAGGACAATTACCGCAATCACCAGTACAGCACCGATGATGATTATCGCCCAGATGTAAGCAGGTGAAATTACTTCATCTGCCGGTGCGGGCGGAATCTCAACAACGGTCGCCGGTGGCGCCGCCGGGATGTTAATTACCGGAGCAGGCGTCTGCTCGACCACTACCGGTGGGGCTGGAGCAGGTGCCAACTCGGCAACTATGAAGTTGGCAACGGTTGACCAGTCGCCATCAACAGGTGCGATAGCCTTGACTCTCCAGAAGTAGGTCGTACCTCTGTCGAGGGCTACGCTCGGCATGATACCAGCGGCTGCCAGCTGCTCGTCTACCATGGTTGTACCGAAAGCAGGATCATCGGACAGCTGGAACTGGTACATGGTGGCGCCGGATACCGGTGTCCAGGAGAAGGCCGGGGTGGTGCTATCGATGGTGCCGCCAATCTCCGGTGAGGAGACGGTCGGGACTGTAGCCGCAGTGGGCTGGATGATGAAGGTGCGGGTCTCCGAATAGGCACTGGTCGTAGGTGCGTAAGCCCTGACTCTCCAGTAGTAGGTGCGGCCGGGCTGGAAGTTCGCGCCGGCAATAATCTGTGAAACTATAGGAGCACCGCTCAGAATTTCACAGGCCGGGTCGGCATCTACAGCCACGTTGCCCAGACCATCCAGGTTCACCGCCGAGGCGAATCCGTCATCGAGGGCTACCTGAAGCTCGTAGTTGGTTGCCAGCGATAACCTGGTCCAGGTGAAGTTGACGGCCTGTACGTTGCCGAGTAGCGAACTGACTATCTCGATGCGTTCACCATCGGGCGGGGCATTCAGCGCAGGTCCGCTGAGAGACATGGTCTGGTCGAAGTAGAAGACCATGGGGAAGGGAACATTCTGGAGGGCAAACAGCATGATGCTGCCGGGAGCTCCGCTGCTTACCTTCAGGGCTGAAGGTGAGTTGTTAAAGTTCCATCCAGCCTCTATGTACCTGGTTCCCCACATGGGTGGTACGTGCGTTCCGGGAACAGCCGGCATCAGTGTCTCGGTGAGGTAGACGTTGGCTGCGCCGTTCTGTAGTACGTAGAGTACGCCGTCCTTGAGTACCAGGCCGGTGTTGGTCTCAGCAGCTGCCGCGATGGGGAAGTTCATGGTCTTGAATTCGCCCATGAAGTTAGCCGGGCTGGTTGAGCAGCGCCAGACGGAGTTGTTGGCCTCGTCGCCTACGAAGATGTAGTCATCGGGACCGAGGCCGGTGGCTGCTAACTGCATGGGGCCACCGAATATGACGCCCATGGCCGCGAACCAGCTGGTGCCGCCATCGGTGGTCCAGCACACGCCGCCGGCAGTACCGCCGACGATGAGCTCGTTCTCACCGACAGTGAGCAGGGTGTTGACGACGTTAGCGCCGCCCAGTCTGGTGTTCATCGGCGGGCCCCAGACGAAGCCGGAATTGACCGACTTGAAGACGTTGATGCCGCTGCCGATGTAGATGGTCTGGGCGCTTTCCACGGCCAGGTCGGCCATCGCGGCGGGTACGGAAGCACGCATGTACCATCGCTCCAAGCCGCCGTCGGCCGAGTAGTAGAGCACCGTGCCGCCTTCGTCAGCGGCGTAAATAACGTTAGCATCGGAATCGATACCGCGCAGCATGAAGTCAGGGACGCCGGCGGCAAAAGGCACGCACAGCACCCTGGTGATGGAGAAGAAATCCATGCGGTACACGCTGGAAGTGGCGCCGTCATGGGCTGCGAGATACCACGGGTCACCGGCGGCAGTCATGTAGATGTCGTCGATGACCATCAGCGCGCTGTCAAGCTGGGAGAAGTCGTTCCAGGTATTACCGTAATCGGTTGACTTGGATATTGCCGAAGCGGTACCAATCTTGGAGCCGAAGAGATTCTCGCCGACAAACTTGACGTTGACGTTGTCGTTACCGCCACCATCGACGCCGATTCTCTTCAGAGTGCGGGCCGGCAGGAAGGTCGGTGAGGTTGCCAGCGGGTCGGCCGAGCGGAAAACGACATTGCTGAGTGAAGCGCCGGCGACAACGTTCGTGCCGTCGAAGGCAACACTGTAAATGCCGAGGCCCAGAGCGGCCGTGCCGACTATCTTTGCGGCGGGGGCGCTATCGTAGTGGCGCCAGACGCCACCCATTTCAATGCCGAGACCGGCATCAGTGATGGTAGCGCCGACGAAGCCGATACGCAGCGTCTCATCGCCGCCGTCATAGTCCGGCAGCAGGGCGAGGTCCGCCTGGTTGACGGTAATTGACGCTGCGCCCACGGCAGAACCGGTATAAATGCTTACCGGGTATCCGGCGGCAATAGCGGTGTCCCATCTTTTGGAGTTGAAGCTGAGGATATGGTAGTCCAGAGTACCAACCAAGCCGGCTGTACCTGGGTCTGCCAGGACAGCTGCGCCCATGTAGTCGGACGGGAAGCTGCCGGAGAACTCGAAGGCTTCGACGGTGTCATATGCTACGACAACACCACCGATTATCGGGCCGGTGACGAAGTCAGTACCACCAGCGCCGGTAGTCAGTATGGCATTCTTCCACGCGCCCACGCCCGCGCCGTAGTTGTAGTAGTAGAGGCCGGGAAGGTTCGCGCCGGCTGTGCCGTAAGCGACGATATAACGGAAGCCGCCGGTTACCATTGGCGATATCGCTAAACCGTTAATGCCGGTGCAGGCAACCAGCGTGCCGCTCTGGATGACGCCCATCGACGTCCAGGTGGCGCCGCCGTTAATGGTGATTGCAGCGCCCGGAGTAGCAGAAGCGACAACCACGACATTCGGGTCGTCGGGGGCCATCGCCACATAGTCAATACTGGCAAGTACGCCGGCAGGCAGCCTGCCCGTGATGATGGTCCACATCGCGCCACCCATGGTGGACTGTGACAGACCGTAAACGCCGGGGTTGACTGCGCCATCGGTGACGGCGCCGGTAAAGGTGTAGGTAACCAGAACCGTCGGGACGGTGTTGGATATCGTGAATGACCCTGCGGTGGCATCATTCGGTACGCCGACGACGGCAGGCACGTTGGTGATGTCGCTGATGCCGGTGTCACCGGCCTGCAGGGTAATGGCAACCGCGGTTCCCACAATAGCAGCTGAAGGAACAACGGCGGTACCCGTGCGGGCGGCCACACCGTTCTCATTGACGTAGGTGAAGGTATAGTTTTCGTCAAAGGTGTCACCAGCGTCCACGAAGAGTACGGTAACGACGCCCGTTATACCACCCCACGTCTGGTAAGCGGCGTACATCGTCATGCCGCTGGCATCAACGGCATAGTCCGTAACGTCACTACCGGGGTTCAGTTTCTGGAACATAGGGCTTGGTGTGTCAGCTACTTTCATTTCCCAGTTCAGCGGGTCTGCGGCGGAAACCGGCGCAGCCATAATGAGCAGGGAGGTAATGAGCATGACTATCAGCCCTATTCCCCAATATTTCTTTATTGATTTTTTCATCGACTTTTATTTTCTCCTTGTTAAGTCATTGTGTTTATTTGAATATGTTATACCCCCACAAACATACTTATCTTTTTATTTGCTTTGTTTGCGGAGATACATTTCCTTAGAAGCGGTTGTTGGAGCAGCCTGGCTCCGTCTTCCCTTGCGGGCTGAAAACATCGCATCACCTCCTTCCGTAGCGTACCTCTAGCAAGGTACACTCGTAATAACTATAGCATATACGGGTTATTTGTCAACCCTTTCGCAGGGGAATTTACATAAATTCGGCCAAAATCGCCTGTTTTGTCGGAAATGCCCCATTTTTACTATTTAATATAACGTCGTGCCTGTTAAAAGGATAGGATAAAAATATTAAATAATTATGAAAATATCACTCATTACTATGTCATTCTCGGGCTTCAGCCTGATTCAGCCTGAAGGCTTGACCCGAGAATCCAGGCGACCACTCCTCCACTGGATTCCCGCCCCCGTATCAAGTACGGGGCAGGCTTCGCGGGAATGACACTTTAGCTGAGCCTTGCCGCCACTTCGCCGATGGTTAAAGTCTCCTGACTGGCGTTGGCCATATCCCGCAGGGTCGCCGTGCCGTCTTTCACCTCGTCCTCCCCGATAATCACCGTGTAGCGCACCTCCAGTGAATTGGCCTGCCTCATCTGGGCTTTGAGGCTCTTACCGCCGGTGGTCGTCACGGCGCTTATGCCCGCCTCACGCAGGCCTGCCGCCAGCTTTATCGCCTCCGCCCTGGCGGCGTCACCCAGGTAAGCGATGAGCACCTGGAGTCCGGGGGTGGCGGGTACGGCAACACCCTCTTTCTTGAGATTTAGAATTATCCTCTCGATGCCCGCCGCGAAGCCGATTCCGGGCGTGGGCCTGCCGCCCAGCTCTTCGATGAGGTCATCGTATCTCCCCCCTCCCCCTAAAGCACTCTGGGCGCCCCCCTCCTCATCCGGCTGAATTTCAAAGACGGTGCGGGTATAGTAGTCCAGCCCGCGTACCAGGCGGTGGTTCAGCTCGAAGGTAGTCCCCATCTGTCCCAGGTATTCCTGCACCTTGTTAAAATGCTCATCACACTCCGGGCAGAGGTATCCGGTGTTTTTGGGGGCGGATTCCGCTATCCTCTGGCATGACGGCTGTTTGCAGTCGAGAAGGCGTAGCGGATTTTTCTCCAGCCGTGTTTTACAGTCGTTACACAATTCACCGGCGTAACTGTTGTAGTAGTCCGTAAGTGCCGAGAGATAGCCGGGGCGGCATTGCCTGCAGCCGATGCTGTTAAGTTGTAATGATATCCGGGCCAGCCCCAGCGACCTGTAAAACCGCCAGGCCATGTCGATTACCTCGGCATCGATGGCGGGGTCAGCGTCCCCGATGGCCTCGTAGCCGAACTGGTAGTGCTGGCGGTAGCGGCCCGCCTGGGGTCGGTCGTAGCGGAAGATAGGGGAGATATAGTACAGCTTGACCGGCTGGGGCAGATTCTGGAGGCCGTGCTGAATGTAGGCCCGGCATACCGGCGGAGTGCCCTCCGCTTTCAGAGTGAGGCTGTTGCCCCCGCGATCATCGAAGGTGTACGTCTCTTTCTGGACGATATCGGTGTACTCACCGGTACCGCGGCGGAAAAGGCCGGTATCCTCGAATATCGGGGTATCGATGCGCCGGTACCCGTAGAGTCGGCTGATGTCGGCAGCCGCCTGCTCTACGTAACGCCAGTAGGGCTGCTCCTCCGGGAGGATATCCGATGTGCCGCGCGCTGCCTGGTACAATCTATTGTCGCCTTTCTTGAGTTCTTTAAACACCTGGTGTCATTCCAGCCCCGTATCGGAGTACGGGGTAACCTCCAACGGGAATCCAGTCGGGGGGATGGGGGGGTCTGGATTCTCGGGTCAAGCCTTCAGGCTGAATCAGGCTGAAGCCCGAGAATGACATTACAGTTAACCTTTCTTAAGGCTAGAATACAGGATTGACCCTGTATTTGTAAAGGGAAGTCTGCTTACGGGACAGGTCTTTCACTCAAACCGATTAAGTAGTAACATGGGTCGGATAGATACCTTAGCAATCTTAGAAGGAGGATATCTTCAGATGGCTGGAAATAAGTATGATAAATATTTCGTGAAAGAACCGCTTTTATTAAAGGGCGGGTTTTTCCCGGTGGTGATAGCTAACGGCGCCAGGGACTATGAAGGGGCTGAATTCTCGTTCAGAATACACTACATTACCGAACCGGGTGTGCTGGTAACAGAGCCCCACGCCCACGACTTCGAGCAGTTCTATTTCTTCCTCGGGGCTGACTTTTCTAATGTTAAAGAGTTTGAAGCGGAAGTGGAGTTTTCCCTGGGCGAGGAGGTGGAAAAGCACGTAATTACCGTCCCGACCACCGTCCACGTGCCCGTCGGGATGGTCCACGGCCCGCTGAACTTTAAGAAAGTGGAAAAACCCATTATCTTTATAGACACCCTGCTTTCCGCCCAGTACACCACCAGGTAGCGGCCGGCTGATAATGTAAAAACCCTCGGGTATAATTTTACACGCCTGAGCTTTTGGGCTATACTGAAAATATCTCTATTTATGTTATTGAAGGAAAAAGAACTCCCGAGTTCTGGCTTGTGGTGGGGTATAATGGAATTCAGTAAACTTCTGGAGAAGGCCAGCGAATATCTTCCACCGGAGAAGCTTACCGTTGTGGAGGAAGCCTATAAGTTCGCCGCTGAAAAGCACGAGGGACAGATGCGCCTTTCGGGTGACCCTTATCTGGAACACCCGTTGCAGACGGCCCGTATCCTGGCCGGACTTCAGCTCGATGCCAGCTCTCTGGCGGCGGCCCTGCTGCACGATATTCCGGAGGACACCGGCCTGCCCATAAAGGATATTGAAGCGAAGTTCGGGCCGGAGATAGCCAAACTGGTCGACGGTACCACCAAGCTGGGTAAGGTTTCGCTGGTTACCACCGATGCGGTGACCGGCGAATCACAGGCGGAAAACCTGAGGAAAATGCTGGTGGCCATGGCCGAGGACCTGCGCGTGGTATTCATCAAACTGGCCGACCGACTCCATAATATGCGTACGCTGGATGCCCTGCCCAAGGAAAGGCAGCTCGTCAATGCCCAGGAAACGCTGGAGATATACGCGCCGCTGGCGCACCGCCTGGGAATCTGGGAGTTGAAATGGCAGTTGGAAGACCTCTCCTTCCAGTATCTGAACCCGCGGCAGTACCAGAATATTGCCCGTCTGGTAGATACGGGACGCGCCCAGCGGGAGAAATTTATCAACCGGGCGATTGAGTTGTTGAGAAAAGAGTTCGAGAAAGTCGGTCTGGTCGCGGATATATCCGGTCGGCCAAAGCACATCTACAGTATTCATCAGAAAATGGAAAGGTATGCCGCTATGGGCCGGCACTTCGACGAGATACATGACCTTCTCGCCCTGAGAGTACTCGTCGACAGCTTGCCCGATTGCTACAGCGCCGTCGGCGTTATCCACAGCCTGTGGCATCCCCTGCCCGATGCCTTTGACGACTATTTAGCCAGTCCCAAGCCGAACGGCTACCAGGCGCTGCATACGGCGGTCATGGCCCTTGGCACTACTCCCCTGGAAGTTCAAATCCGCACCCGCGAGATGCACCATGTCGCCGAGTACGGTGTAGCCGCCCACTGGCGCTATAAAGAGGGCGAAAAGAGGGACATGCAGTTCGAGGACAGGGTAGCCTGGCTGCGCCAGCTAATCGAGTGGCACCGCGAGCTCGCCGGTGCCGAGGAATTCCTGGAGTCGGTCAAGACGGACATCTTTATCGACCAGGTTTTTGTTTACACCCCGAAGGGAGAGATTAAAGACCTCCCCCGCGGGTCCACCCCGCTGGATTTTGCCTACCGGGTGCACACCGACCTTGGGCACCGCTGTGTCGGGGCCAAGGTAAACGGTAAGCTGGTACACTTCAACTATCAACTCAAAAACGGGGACGTTATCGAGATTATCTCCGCCAAAGGCTCCAGGGGGCCGAGCCTGGACTGGCTCAATCCAAATCTGGGCTATGTCAACACATCGCACGCCAAAACGAAGATAAGACAGTGGTTCAACAAGCAGGAGCGGACGGAGAACATCGAGCGTGGCCGGCAGATTCTGGATAAAGAGTTGCGGCGACTTGGTATTAAGACCGAGCGCCAGGTACTCGCCGAGTTGTTTGCTTACAGCAGCCTGGACGACTTTTTAGCGGCGGTCGGCAATGGCACGGTCACCGCTCACCAGATTGTTGTGAAACTCGCCGCCGAGGAAGAGAAGGAGATACCGGTAGCCACGGTAGCTTCGTCCCGGACGGCGCCATCGACGGTGAAGGTGCTGGGGGTCGGCGACCTTGTAACCAATATCGCCCCGTGCTGCCATCCGGTCCCCGGCGATAAGATAATCGGCTATATCACGCGGAGTCGCGGCGTTACCATCCACCGCCAGGACTGTCGTAATATCCATCATGAAGACGAGCAGGAAAGGCTGATACCGGTGGAGTGGGGGCATAGCGACGTTCTCTACCCGGTTAATGTCCAGGTCGAGGCCTGGGACAGGGTGGGACTGATGCGTGATGTTACTACGGTCGTGGCCGAGGATAAGGTGAATATCGCTTCGGCGAATCTTGCCGATGGTGACGGTCATAACATTACGCTATACTTAACTCTGGAGACCACGGGACTGGCTCAGTTAAGCCATATTTTAAAAAAGATAGAAGCCGTTAAAGGGGTACTCAGCGTTAACCGAATCGGTGACGATACGCCCCGGCAGAGTACCGCCGATACCTCGGTCCCCTTAACCGGGGGCAAGGATACCGGTTCAAGTAAAAAATAAGTGGAGGTAGGTCTTGGCTAGTAAATCAGCAGAGAAACAGACACGTGTTGCCTCAAGAAGGCAGCAGCGAAATAAGTCTGTCCGCAGTGAGGTTAAAACAAATATCACCAAAGCGGAGAAACTTATCTTTGCCGGTGAAATGAAAGAAGCTCAGGAAGCGGTAGCGACAGCCGTTAGCACTCTGGATAAAGCGGCGGAAAAGCAGATATTACATGCTAATAGTACCGCAAGGCGTAAAGCGAGACTACTGAAAAAGTTGAATCTGGCTATAGCTCAGTCGAAAATTGAACCCGAACCTGAACCGGCGCCTGAACCGGCGCCTGAGCCCGAACCTGAGCCCGAACCTGAACCGGAAAAAGCTGAGTAGTAAACTGACTTCACAAGTGTAAGTAAATTGCTGCGTGTTTCAGGCGTAAGGAAAGCCTGACTTAATCCGAGGAAGGAATAGGCCGGGCTTCCTGTACTTCCATCGGTTGGTCGCAGCAGACGAGTTCACCAGCACCGGCTTTGGTGCATAATGATTCAGTGCCACATTTCTGGCAGCGATATCTTTTACCTAGTTGGCTTGCCACTTTCTGACCTCCTGCAAACTGGGTTGTTTATTGCTTCTGCTCCATGGGCTGGCCACAGCAGGTGATGGTGCCATCGCCTCCCTTGGTGATAATCATCTCGGCGCCGCACTTGCTGCAGCGGTATCTTTTACCTACCTGATTTGCCATGTTGCACCACCTCTTTGAGAGACTTCGTTCACATTAATTATAAGCCGAAAGTACGGGTATTGTCAAAGCTGATATCCTGCGCTTGCCGCTATAAGTACTATTGACAAATATGGAGATAGGAGTATAATCTAAATCACCCTGCTTGGGATTGGGGCGAGTCGATGGACAGTTATATGCTGACAGGTGAGGGAAGGGCGAGGTTCCGGCGGATGAAACTGAGTGTTGATACCGCCGAAAGACCGGACGGCTATAAAATTCTTGATTATATCTATGAGCACGGTGCTGATACCGTAGATGAAATAAGCGTTGTTACCGGAATGCCCCGCGAGCAGGTAGTCTCCCAGTTACAGGTCTATATGAGTCATGGGCTGGTCGAAGAACTGGACTGACCGTAAAATGAAAAAGTAAGAGGGGCGCAAGCCCCTCTTAATAACTTTACGCGGGTGATATCGCTACCGGGCGAGCTTTTTTCCCAGCTCTTTACAATCGGCCAGGTTTTCGTCCGTGGGCTCCCGCTGGACGCCGAGACTGTCGCAGATTTTCTTCATGCTCATGTTGTCGCAAATCTTCTCCACGCTCTCGATAGCCGGCATACCCCCGCCTCCGTAGCTTCCGAAAGCCGCGTAAGGCTTATCGGCCATCTTTTCCCGTACGGTAGGCCAGGCACGGTCGAAGAAGTCCTTGACCATCCCCGCCATGTAGCTGAAGTTGTTGGGTGTGCCGAAGGCGACAACATCGCAGTCGAGCAGGTCCTTGTCATTGGCCTCGACCGCTTTCTTTATAATCACCGTCGCGCCTGCCGCGCCGGCGCCCTCCGCCACCGCTTTCGCCATTGCATCGGTATTGCCGGTCTGCGAATGGTAGATAATGAGCACTTTTTTCATTA
>JAUWGD010000086.1 GCA_030606585.1 Dehalococcoidales bacterium
AGTTTGCGGGATAAGCCGTAGATGATACGGGGCGGGGCAAAAGCCGCAAAGTAAATATAGACGTAACCAGATATATTACGGCTTGACCTGAGGCGCCGAATTCTGGTATCATTTTCAAGGTCAGATGTGTTGAGGTCGGCATGAATAAGTGGGTACCGGCGCTGAGGCTGACGGGTATCGGGTTTTATATCGGTATCTGTATCGCGGGAGGGGCATTTGCTGGCTGGAAGCTCAGTAGTGAGAAACCGCTTTTTATGATAATCGGTCTGCTGGTGGGGTTGGTGGTAGCTGTTTACGGTGTATATCGGATGATTCGACCCCTCATGAACAACAAGCAAGACAAGGAGAACGGTTAGTGGCTGAGCCACAGAAGCGCGGCTACCTCGGCTGTTCTTTTCCTGTACTAATTATCATTGTTATCATCGCTCTAGCCATTATTATTCTTGGTTTTCTGGCCGGGCCTATTGGCAGTAAACTAATTGGCGAGATGGAGTGGCTCAGCTGGATGAGTGTCGACGAACCAGAGCCGCACCTGCCGGCCCCCGTACTCTTTAATGTCCTGGGCCTGCCGATTACCAATACTATTATCGCCGGCTGGATTACCGTTGTTTTCCTGGTGGTTGTCAGCTGGGTGATCACCCGCCGGATGAAGCTCGTGCCCGGCCGGCTGCAGGCGGCTTTCGAATTCCTGCTTGGGTGGATTTATGACCTCTGCGGTAGTATCGCCGGCGAGGAAAACGGGCGGAAGTTTTTCCCGGTTATCTGCACCATTTTCCTGTTCGTTCTCTTTAATGCCTGGCTCAGCCTGATTCCGGGGTTCGGCTCGATATTGTTCGGGCACCATGAGTTACTCAGAGGAGCGAACACGGATGTCAATACTCCCCTGGCCATAGCGCTGGTGTCCTTTGTCTTTGTGCTGTACTTCGGATTAAAAACGCTGGGTATAAGTTTTTTCCGCCAGTATTTCAATTTCGGACCGGTCTTCCATAGTATAGGACAGGTATTCAAAGGCAAGTTTAACCTGATGGGTATTTTCTCCGGGGCTGTCGGCGTTTTTGTCGGTTTGCTGGAATTACTCAGCATGTTCATCCGGATTATCAGTTTTACGTTTCGTCTCTTCGGCAATATGACGGCGGGCGAGATACTGCTGCTTATTGCCGCCTTCCTGGTACCGTGGGTGCTGGCCCTGCCGTTTTACGGCCTGGAGTTACTGGTGGGCTTCGTGCAGGCCCTTATCTTCGCCGGGCTGACCCTGGTTTTCGTGACTATGGCTGTGTCTCCCCATGAAGGCGAGGCACATTAATATATAATAGGTGGGAATAATTCTAAGGAGGAAGCAGAATGGAAGCTGATGCAATGAGAATGCTGGCAGCGGGACTGGCTATCGGGCTGGGCGCCCTGGGTCCGGGAATCGGCATCGGTATTCTCGGCTATGGGGCCATGCAGGGCCTGGCGCGCAACCCCGAGGCCAGGGGACCAATCATGACCAACATGATTCTGGCTATCGCCATGGCCGAGGCTATCGCCATCTATGCCCTGATTGTGGCTATCATACTTGCCATGATAGCGTAAGTAGTGTTTGTAAGGGGGTAACTATGGAAAGCGAAGGACTCCCCACTTTTATAGCGGCTATTGTTGCCGCGTTAATACTGGGGGTAATGGTTATAGCCGGTGTATTAATACACGCGGTATTGACGCTCTAGTAAATACCCGGGTAATGCGGAGAATACAGTCATTAATAAACTGTTACCGGACGTTTGTTTTAAGCAGTCGAGGGGGTAAAAATGGGCGGTATTGTTGATGAGCTAGGAATAAATTTGCCGACATTGCTGACGCAGGTGGTGACCTTCATCATCCTGCTGGTCATCCTGCGCTTTGTCGCCTACAAGCCGATTATGCGGATGCTCGACGAGCGCTCGAAACGAGTAAAGGAGAGCATGGATCAGGCTGAAACCGTGAAGGAGCAGTCAGCCCATGCCGAGGAGGAGTTGAAGAAGCAGCTCGGAGAGGCCAGCCGCGAAGGGCAGGAGAGGATAGCCCGGGCGGTGAAGGCCGGCGAAGAAGTTAAGCAGAAGGCGCAGGAAGACGCGAAGAAGGAAGCCGAAACCCTCCTCAACCGGGCGCGCGCCGAGATACAGAGGGAACGCGACGACGCCATCGGTGAGGTACGCCGTGAGTTTGCCGATTTAACGGTGCTGGCGGCGGGTAAGGTTATCGAGAAGTCTCTGGACAAGGAAGAGCACCGCGAGCTTATCGATAAGGTGCTGGAAGAAAGTTCAACCGAGAAGAAGGAATAGTCGGGAAAACAGGATAATATCATGCCGAGAAAAGCTTACGGCCGGCGCTACGCTCAGGCGGTATTCGAGATAGCGCTGGAGAAGAAAGAACTGGAGCGGTGGCAGACCGACCTGCAAAAGGTTGTCGAAGCCATCGGTGACGAGACGTTTCTGGCGGCCATGGAGAGCCCTAAAATCAAGATTGATAAGAAGACCGAGCTGCTGAAGAAACGTCTGGGCGATATAAATCCGCTGGCTTTGAACCTGGTGCTGATGCTGATAAACAGGGGAGGAGTGGGCATGATTGGAGAAATTGCCGGGGAGTACCAGCGATTGCTGGATGCATATCGCGGAGTACAGACGGCAGACGTAATCACCGCCGTTTCTCTAGACGATAAGGATAAAGAGAAGCTGGCCGAGAATATAGGCGCCCTGTTGGGCACGAAGGTTGTCCTGAAGTCGGAGGTCGACCCGGAAATTCTCGGCGGAATTGTCGCCAGGGTCGGTGGCAAGCTGCTGGACGGCAGCACCCGCAGTAAACTGGCGGCTCTCAAGAGGGAGCTGGTAGGTGCGGAGAGGAAGCGTTAATGAGAATGTTAAATAATGTCATTCTCGGGTCAAGCCCGAGAATCCAGACCCCCTGTCCCCCCGACTGGATTCCCGCCTTCGCGAGAATGACATCGAATGGTTTGGTTTAACTGTGAGGAAAAGGAGGTAGCTCGAGTGACAACGAGAGGCGAAGATATAGTATCCATACTCAAACAGCAAATCGAGCAGTTCGGCACGGCCGTAACCATGGTGGATGTCGGCACGGTAATAGAGGTCGGTGACGGCATTGCCAGGATTCACGGACTGGCCTCAGCCAAGTACAACGAGCTGCTTCAGTTTCCCAACGATGTCATCGGCATTGCCCTGAACCTTGAGGAGGACAGCGTGTCCGCCGTCGTCCTGGGCGACTATACGGAGATTAAAGAAGGCGACGAAGTCAAGTGTACCGGGCGAATCGCCGAGGTCCCCGTGGGCGACGCGATGATTGGACGTGTCGTCGACCCGCTGGGGCGCTCCGTGGACGGCAAGGGCACTATCAAGACGGACAAGATGAGACCAATCGAGCGGGTGGCGCCCAATGTGGTACTGCGCGCCTCGGTGGATACGCCCGTGCAGACGGGTATCAAGTCCGTGGACAGTATGTTCCCCATCGGCCGCGGCCAGCGAGAGCTTATCATCGGCGACCGCTCTACCGGTAAGACGGCCATCGCCCTCGACGCTATCGTCAACCAGAAGGGCGGGGATTTAATCTGTATCTACGTGGCTATCGGCCAGAAGGTATCCCAGGTGGCGCGGGTGGTATCAACACTGAACCAGTACGGCGCCATGGACCATACCATTGTCGTTACGGCCAGCGCCTCCGATTCCGTGGCTTTACAGTACCTGGCTCCTTATGCCGGCTGTACCATGGGCGAGGAGTTCATGGAGCAGGGCAAAGATGTACTGATTATTTATGACGACCTTTCCAAGCATGCCTGGGCTTACCGGCAGCTTTCACTATTGTTGCGCCGGCCTCCGGGTCGTGAGGCATACCCGGGCGATGTTTTTTACCTGCACAGTCGATTGCTGGAGAGGGCGGCGAAATATGCTAAAGAGTATGGCGGGGGCTCCCTGACGGCCCTGCCCATCATCGAGACCCAGGCGGGCGACGTGTCAGCTTATATCCCGACCAATGTTATTTCCATCACCGACGGCCAGCTATATCTGGAGTCGGACTTATTTAACGCCGGCATCAAGCCCGCCCTGAACGTGGGTATCTCGGTGTCCCGCGTCGGCAGTAAGGCGCAGACACCGGCCATGAAGCAAGTGGCCGGACGGCTCAAGCTGGACATGGGCCAGTACCGCGAGGTGGCGGCTTTCGCCCAGTTCGGTACTGCCGAGCTCGATAAAGCTACCCGGGGACAGCTGGAACGCGGCGAGCGCATCCAGGAGGTCTTGAAGCAGTCCCAGTTCGTACCGGTACCCCTGGAAAAACAGGTCATGATTCTCTATGCCGTGATTAACGGCTACATGGATGATATTCCGCTGGATAAGGTAACTGCTTTCGAGGCGGACCTCCACCGCTTCATGGAAACGAATTATGCCGATTTAAGCAAGGCAATCGCCGGGACGAAAGAACTCAACGAGCAGAGCGAAACGACGCTTAAAAAGGCAATCGAGGAATTTAAACAGGGGTTTGTTAAAGACTAGATTGGTGAATTATGCCTGATATTCGTAAAGTAAGACGCCGCATCAAGGGAGTGCAGAACATAGCCAAGATAACGCGGGCTATGGAGATGATTGCCGCCTCCAAGATGCGTAAGGCGCAGGAGCGTGGCCTGGCGGGGCGGCCCTATTCCGAGAAGATAGAGCAGGTTATCGCCGACCTGGCGGCCCTGCCGGATATCGGATTGCAGCACCCGCTTTTACAGAGACGCCCCGTGGAAAAGATAGATATAGTGCATATCACCCCCGACCGCGGTCTATGCGGAGGACTTAACGCAAATTTGAATCGTGGTCTGGGAAGTTTTATCCTGGAGCAGGAAAAAACGGCCAGTGTTGTCGCCGTGGGGCGTAAGGGGCGCGACTTCGTGACACGGTCCGGCATCAATATGACTGCCGAGTTTATCCATATGGGCGACCAGCCCGCTTTCCTGGACACGCTACCGATATCGCACATTATTATCGATGATTACAGCAACGGGGTGATAGATATGGTTTACATATCCTACACCCAGTTTATTTCCACCATGGTACAGAAGCCGGTAATGAAGCAGCTGCTGCCCATGGAGCCGGCGGTGATACCCCGGGGGGAGAATGTCGATTATATCTATGAGCCCGGAGCCGAGGTGGTGCTGGGCGGACTTCTGCCCCGCTTCGTGGAGATGGAAATTTACCACGCTGTCCTGGAGTCGATTGCCAGCGAGCAGTCGGCCAGGATGGTGGCGATGAGAAGCGCTACGGATAGCGCCAACGAGCTTATCAGCGACCTGACTCTGCTTTACAACAAAGCACGCCAGGAGGCCATTACCACGGAGCTTCTGGATATTACCGGAGGCGTATCGGCCCTGGAATGAGAAGAAATAGATTTTTGCACGGAGTGAATTATATGGTCATTGCGAGGAACGTAGTGACGAAGCAATCCGCACCTTGGTTTGTGTGTTAACGGATTGCTTCGCTTGCGCTCGCAATGACAGGATAGAAATTAATTGTTTGTGAGGTTATTATGGCTAAGGGAAAAGTAGCTCAGGTGATAGGAACGGTGGTGGATGTGGAATTTCCGCCTGATGAGCTGCCCGCGCTTTTTAACGCAATTGAGATTACTACCGGCGGTGAAAAAATCGTACTCGAGGTGCAGGACCACCTGGGGAATAACTGGGTGCGCTGCCTGGCGCTTTCGCCGACCGACGGCTTAGAGCGCGGCGCCGAGGTTGTCGACACCGGCGCGGCCCTGAAGGTACCGGTGGGAAGGGCTACCCTGGGCAGGCTCTTCGACGTGATGGGGACTCCGCTGGATAATCTCGGCGAGGTTAAAGCCGACGACCAGTGGCCGATACACCGGCTGGCGCCTACTTTTGAAGAACAGGAGACCAGTACCCAGGTGCTGGAGACGGGCCTTAAGGTTATCGACTTGATTGCGCCGTTTACCAAGGGTGGTAAAATCGGCGCGTACGGCGGCGCAGGTGTGGGCAAGACGGTGATTATCCAGGAGCTTATCCGCAACATTGCTGCGGTGCACGGCGGTTTTTCAGTGTTTACCGGTATTGGCGAGAGGTCTCGTGAAGGTAACGACCTTTGGAACGAGATGAAGGAAGCCGGCGTCATGGATAAGATGGTCATGGTCTTCGGACAGATGAACGAACCGCCCGGCGTGCGCCTGCGGGTAGGCCTGACCGGACTGACCATGGCGGAATTTTTCCGTGATGAAGAGGGACAGGACGTACTGCTGTTTATTGATAATATCTACCGTTATACGCTGGCCGGCATGGAGGTATCGGCCCTGCTGGGGCGGATGCCCTCGGCGGTGGGCTACCAGCCGACGCTGGCCACGGAGATGGGCGAGCTTCAGGAGAGGATTGCCTCCACCAAGAAGGGGTCGATTACCTCCTTCCAGGCCATCTACGTGCCCGCCGACGATTATACCGACCCCGGCGTGGTGACCACATTCGGGCACCTCGACGCCGTGGTGGCGCTGGAAAGGTCCATCGCCGAGCAGGGCCTGTACCCGGCTGTCAACCCGCTGACGTCTACCTCACGCATTTTAGACCCGGTTGTCGTCGGAGAGGAGCATTACAGGGTCGCCCGCGAGGTGCAGCGGGTCTTGCAGCGCTACCAGGACCTGCAGGATATCATCGCCATCCTGGGCATCGAGGAGCTCAGCGAAGAGGACAAGCTTTCCGTGTCCCGGGCGCGGCGTATCCAGAGGTTCCTGTCGCAGCCGATGTTCGTCACCGAGGTATTTACCGGACGCGCGGGCAAATATGTGAAGGTCGAGGATACGGTGCGCGGATTTGCCGAAATCCTCGAGGGCAAATACGACGACCTGCCGGAGCAGGCGTTCTATATGGTGGGTGGCATAGAGGAGGTGGTGGAAGCCGCCAGGAGTATGGGAGCCGAGACTAATGTCTAGTTTGAAACTCGATATTGTTACCGCCGAGCGTATCGTCTATTCCGAGGACGTCGATGCGGTCATCGCCCCCGGTGTCGAAGGGCAGCTGGGCATATTGCCGCACCACGCTCCCCTGATGACCATTTTACAGGCGGGGGAACTGGTGGTGAGGAGGGGAGGGGAGGAAGACACGCTGGCTATCTCCGGCGGCTTTCTGGAGGTACGCCCCGACCGGGTTATCGTGCTGGCGGACAGCGCTGAGAGAGCCGGGGAAATCGACG
>JAUWGD010000172.1 GCA_030606585.1 Dehalococcoidales bacterium
CAAAGAGGTAGATGAAAGGATCAAGACCTTCCGAACCCTCATCTCCAAGGCTGAAAAGGAACAGCGAAGGCTGGAAAGCATTATGGAGCAGCAGGTTACGAGTCAGAGTACTATCGAAATGGTGCGTCATAGCCTGGAGGAAATACGTAACAAAAATCTGGAAAACGCATGTTTCAAGGATAAGCAAGAGCTAATAGCCAGGCTGGGTATAGTAGTCTACCCATCAGAAGACCACAAAACCGTGCGTATCACTTCGAAATTGCCGATATTGCGGGATAAATTTTCCCCTCAGATAATGAGCATCGCGTCGCCGAAGCTGTAGAAGCGGTACTTCTGTGCCATAGCTTCCTGATAAGCCTTATCCATGAGCTCCCTGCCGCCGAAGGCCGTAACCAGCATCAGCAGAGTGGACTTGGGGAGGTGGAAGTTCGTAACCATAGCATCGACCATCCGGAACCGGTGCCCCGGCAATATGAACAGCTCCACCCACCCCTGAAACGGTTCAAGTCGGTCAGGCCTGCCGACCTGTGCCGCCTGCTCCACGAGCCTTACCGAAGTGGTACCGACACATATTATTCTACGCCCATCAGCCCTGGCCCGTAACAGCTCATCGGCGACATCTTTATCTATTACGCCGTATTCCCGGTAGATAGTATGCTCACGCGGGTCTTCCTCTGTGATGGGTCGGAACGTATCCAGCCCCACGTGCAGGGTAACGAACAGGCAGCGTACGCCCTTCCGCTCAATTTTCTCCAACAAATCGGGCGTAAAATGCAGTCCGGCCGTCGGCGCCGCCACGCTGCCGACCACCCGGGCATAGACCGTCTGGTACCGCTCCGCATTTTCCAGCGGCGCGTGAATATACGGCGGCAATGGCACTTCACCCGCCTCCAGCAAGAGCGATTCATCGGAGAAACGTACCGACCTGATACCGCCGTCTCCTACCCCGACGACCTCGGCCAGAATCCCCCCGTTTAATATTTGAACCTTCGCCCCGATTTGGAGTCGGCGGGCGGGCTTTACCAGAGCCTCCCATACGTTGTCATCCGTACGCCGCAGCAGGAGTATCTCCACCCTGCCGCCGCTGCCGGCCCTCTTACCCTTGAGCCGTGCGGGAATGACACGGCTGTCATTGAACACCAGGACATCGCCATCATGTAAATAATCGGCAATATCGAAGAACCGCCGGTGCTCTATGGAGTCCTCCCGCCGGTTCAGCACCATAAGACGGGAATGGTCTCTCGGTTCGATGGGGCTCTGGGCGATAAGCCCGGTGGGAAGAGTATAGTCGAAATCACTCGTTTTCATGGATATCACACGGATGCTGCTATCATCACTATACCGTTTAGTAATAATAAAGGCAATCTGGAATTTATAGTGCTATAATAGAAACATCACGACAGATTGAAATGAAGACACAGAAAGCGGATACAAAATTATGTCCTGCCTGCCCTTACGGACCACCGGCCTGGCGATATAAATGCCTTGAATGCGGGCATAAGTTCGAGATGCCGGCACCGAAAGGCCCTACCGAGGAGAAAAGCCGAACATGCCCCAAATGCAACAGCCAGGACATCAAGCGACTTGATATCGTTAAATCAGAGGCCTGCCCTCCCGGCGGCTGATAACTTTATAAAAGCCGGGCCGTGAGCCCGAACCTTATTACCCCCCCCTTTTGTGGTGAACCCCTGTATCCCTTCAGGGTGAACCCCCTTCCCTTCATAAATACCCAAGGGAAGGGGGAAGAAATTAGGAAAGAGGGGCTTCGCCCCTCTTAGACACCCCTATTATCTTAAAGAGAGGCTGGCGCCCCTCTCGCGGCGCACTCCCCGTGTTAAAATCCCTCTCGGTCTCCCTTTGTTAAAGGGAGAAGCTATTTAAGTTTCTCTTCCCTTTTTCAGTTTCCCCCTTTGAAAAAGGGGGACTAAGGGGGATTTTCCCAGAGGGCGGCTGTCCTACCCTGACGGGAAGGATAAAGGTGGGAAAAGATATCTTAAAAAGGGGGTGGTGTGGGTGGGGAAAATAACATTGAAAGTCGACAGGTGATGATGTACACTATGCAAAAACAGCGAAGGTAATGCGATGGAAATAATCAGGCAGGAAATAGAAAGGGGCTATGAACCAGTATCCAAACTTGATACTAACGTCATGGCGAGCCGGAACGCTTTATTAAAGATGGGTTTTCCACCATTAGAGGCCGAGAAGATTGATATTATAGCTAAGGAGAGAAAACACTTCGTAAAAAGGTCAAAAGAGCTTACCAAACTTTCAAAGAAGGGCAAATTGGAAACCGAAAAGAGCATATTTACAGATTTCAACCCTTTAGGGTGTGACGTTTGTGGCAATAGTACCAGTTTAGGGATAGCCAAGCTCACGGCCACTGAGCAAGAGACGAAAATTCCTTCTGGTTGGGCGTTAGTACATTTTGGCTTATATAGTGATGATGACTACAGAGCTTACATAATTGTTTCACCGGGAATAGTAATTGATTATGGAAATGCTAAAATATACATAGTTTGTGGGAATTGCCAACTTTTGTTAGAGTTGCAAGTTACTGAATCAGGGATACTAATTCACAATGTAGTCGAAGGGACAGGTTACGGATTCGTAGATTTAGATAGAATAGAGAAACTTGCTCGAAGTAATTAACAACATATAATAGCATATAAAAATCCCCGATACCCATAAAATAAGCATCGGGGATTTATATTATTCTAAAAATTTACTAAAGTCCGGCAGCCTGGATGATTTCCGGTACCCTCTTCTCCCAGCCGATGGCCATGATATGCACGCCCTGGCAGAGGGGCTTCAACTGCTTGATAAGGTCGGCGGCAATCTGTATGCCGGTGGCCGCCTTTTCCGTGGCGTCGGTCATCTGCTGAATCAGCTCATCGGGCACCATAACGCCGGAGACGTTATTGTTCATATACCTGGCCATACCGGCGGACTTAAGGGGTATGACGCCGGCCAGGATGGGCACATTGAATTTCTCCACCCTCTTCATGAATTTGGCGAAGCTGTCAGCGTCATAGACCGCCTGGGTCTGGATGAACCGGGCTCCGGCGGCAATCTTTCTCTCCAGCTTGGCAATCTGTAGCTCCATGGAGGCTTCGGTGTCCGATTCCACTTTAACCACCGCGCCGGGGAAGAAAGACGGCTTACCCTGAAGCTCGTTGCCGTTGATATCGGTGCCGTTGTTCAACTTGCCGATGGTCTGCAGCAACGTCACGGAATCCAGGTCGTAAACACCCTTGGCTTCGGGGTGGTCGCCGAGCTGCGGCAGGTCGCCGGTAATCGCCAGGACGTTTTTAATGCCCATTACCCAGGCACTTAAAAGGTCGGACTGTAAAGCGATGCGGTTACGGTCGCGGCAGACCGTCTGGTAAATTGGCTCCAGGCCTTTCTGTACCAGTATCTGCGAGGTTACCAGAGAGCCCAGCCGCATGACGGAACTCTGCTGGTCG
>JAUWGD010000208.1 GCA_030606585.1 Dehalococcoidales bacterium
AGCAGCCTTCCTGGTAAACCAGCATGTTACTGCATTCGGGGCACTGGCCGGCCAGGTTCTTGGCGAGGCCGTAGTCCTCCAGCTTGGGCCGGGCGTCTATGCCGACATGCTTTTCCAGGACGCTGGCGATGGCATCGGCGCAGGAGAGGATGGACTTGCCGCTCTCCCAGGCGACACTGGGGCAGCGGATACCGCGGAGCTGCTTGACCACCGAGGCGACATCAATGCCGGAACGCAGTGCCAGGGTGATAAGGCGGCAGATAGCTTCGAGCTGGGCCGCCGCGCAGGCACCGGACTTGCCCAGAGTGGCGAAGACCTCAAAAATGCCGAGGTCGTCATAGGCTACCGTGATGTAGAGAGAGCCGCAACCGGTGCTGACCCGGGCAACCGTCGCCGTGGTCTCGGCGGGCCTTTTCCGCGGTGTTAATTTGCCGGGGGCTGCCTCTTTTGTTTTCTCATTATTGTTGTTGCCGGTGGTCAGGACCTGGGCGTCCCGGCTCCTGTCGCGGTAGATGGTGATACCCTTTAATCCCTCATCATAGGCCAGCATGTAAGCATGAGCGACATCCTCGCGGGTGGCTTCATGGGGGAAGTTGATGGTCTTGGAGACGGCATTATCGGTAGCCCTCTGGAAGGCGGCCTGCATCTTGACATGCCATTCGGGCGTAATTTCATGGGCGGTGACGAAGACCCTTTTAATATCCTCCGGCACATCCTTGATATCGCCGAGATGAGCGCCATCGGCCAGCTTTTTCATAAGCTCCTTGGAGTAAAAGCCGCCGTTCCTGGCCGCTTCTTCAAAATACGGGTTGACTTCGACGAACGGCGTGCCATCGAGGACGGTCTTGGTATAGCTCAGGGCAAAGAGGGGCTCGATGCCGCTGGAGCAGCCGCCAATCATGCTCAGCGTGCCGGTGGGGGCGATGGTGGTACGGGTGGCGTTCCTGATATGGGGACCGTCCGGCTTATCGTAGATACTGCCCTCGAAGGCGGGAAAGACGCCGCGTTCCTGGCCGAGTTCTTCGGAGGCCTGTAGAGCCTTTTCGCCGATAAATTGCATCAGCTCTCCGGCAACCACGAGCGCCTCTTCGGAATCGTAAGGAATACCGAGCATCACCAGCATATCGGCAAAGCCCATAATGCCTAGGCCGATTTTCCGGGTCTTTCTGGTCATTTCCGCAATTTGCGGCAAAGGGAACTTATTGACATCGATAACATCGTCGAGGAACCTGACGCCCGTCTTTACCGTTGCGGCAAGTTTGGGGTAGTCGATTTCAGACTTGCTGTCTTTTTTTAATACCATCCTAGCCAGGTTGATTGAAGCCAGGTTGCACGATTCGAAGGGAAGAAGGGGCTGCTCGCCGCAGGGGTTGGTGCTCTCGATTTTACCGAGGTGGGGGGTGGGGTTACTGTCGTTGATACGGTCGATAAAGACGATACCGGGGTCGCCGGTCCTCCAGGCCATGTCCACTATCTTATCGAAAACCTCTTTAGCATTGAGCTTTCCGGCGACCTCGCTGGTGTGCGGGTTGACCAGCTCGTAGTCGCTCCCCGCCTTGACCGCTTCCATAAAGCCGGCGGTCAGCGCCACGGAGATATTGAAGTTGGTTAAAGCGTTCATATCCTCTTTAGCGGTAATGAACTTGAGGATATCGGGGTGGTCGATATTGAGGATGCCCATGTTGGCTCCCCGCCGCGTGCCGCCCTGCTTGGTGACATCTGTCACGGTGTCAAACGCCCGCATAAAGGAAACGGGGCCGCTGGCGACGCCGCCGGTAGAACCGACCATGTCGTTTTCCGGTCGCAGGCGGGAAAAGGAAAAGCCGGTGCCGCCGCCGCTCTTATGGATGAGGGCGGTGTACTTGACGGCGTCGAAAATCGACTCCATGGAGTCTTCAACGGGGAGGACAAAGCAGGCGGAAAGCTGCCCCATCTCCTTGCCGGCGTTCATCAGCGTGGGGGAATTGGGGAGGAATTCCAGGTTGGCCATCAATTGATAGAACTCGTCTTCCACAGCCCTGACATCGACCTTGGGGTTATAGTTAAGCTCCGCCGCGGCGATAGCCTGCGCTACCCGGCGGAACATCTCTTCCGGCTTCTCCACAACTTTTCCCTGCTTGTCCTTCTTCAGATACCGCCTTTCCAGTACATGAAGAGCCGTATCGGTAAGGTCTGTGTCGGGTCTGGTTTCTTTCCGTGATTTTACTTCCGTATCGGATTCCATATCTGCCTTGACCTCCTTTTCTTGTACCGGTTCCGGCTCTTCCTGTGGCGGTTTAGCCTCGTTGAGCACTTCCATCACCATAGCCTCTATTTCAGCCTCCGAGGGCAGGCGCTGCTGGCGGCGGGCCCGCTTGTCCACCATGTCTTCCATGCCCGGCAGAGTGGGGAT
>JAUWGD010000031.1 GCA_030606585.1 Dehalococcoidales bacterium
ATAGCCAGGACGCCCCCTATAAGGAAGAATGCGCCTCCCGTCCATATCCAGACAATCAGAGGATTCACCAGAATCCGGAAAGTAGCTGATTTATCTTCGGGGTCAAACCCGGTCCAGACCAGCGAAATGAATAAGTCTTCTGCCGCCGTGGTGCGTACCGCTACCTCGGCAAAGAAATCATCACGACTGAACCAGTAAGCGTAGCTGGGACGCATAATCCCCACATTTTTCTCATTCATGCTCACCTGTATATCGGCAACCGCACTTGTCTTTAAACTGTCCTGTTTGAACATTAGTTCATTATAGGACAATGTATATTTACCGGCACTCGTCGACTCGCCGATATCCAGCGTCACCGTCCTCTCGATACTGTAGAATGAGGAGACGATGATACCGAGAGTAATGAGAACGATGCCGATATGGGCCAGAAAGCCCCCGTAACGCGCCCGATTGCTGTTTATTAAAGAGAAAAAGGCACGGGCGCGGTTCTTTCCCGTGCTGCGATGGCGGGCTACGGCTCCCCGGTACAACTCCCGGAAAATGACAAAAAGCGGTAAGCCGCACAATACCACCACGGCGATATACCAGTTGCCGATTCCGGAAATCAGAATAGCCGCGGCGGCGACTATTACAGCCAGGAAAAAGAATATAATATTACGGCCGGCGGACTTCCATATAGATTTCCCCCAGCCGAACAGCGGGCATACCCCCATAAGAAACACGAGAAGGAGCATTATCGGACCGCAGGTTCTATCAAAGAAACTGCGGTCGAGAGCTATCTTTACTCCCCCAAATGCCTCCACCACCCGGGGCAATACCGTTCCGATAAAAATAACAAATACCAGCACCACCAGAATAATATTGGTAAGTAGAAAAGCACTTTCTCTGGATATCAGAGATGCCGGTTTTTCGTCACTCTTTAAATCGCGGCGGCGGACATACAGCAACGCCATTGAGCCGATTATCACGATAATCATGGCAGCCAGAATGTAGGGCGGAAAGGGCGAGCCATAGAATCCGTGCAGGGGCGACTCGATACCGCCATGGGTGATAAAGGGACTCAGCAGGGTAAAAACAAAAGTAAATACAATCAGGCAGAAGCTCCATGTATTCAAATAATTCCTCCGCCCCCGTACCGCCATCGAGTGGAGAAAGACGGTCCCCAGCAGCCAGGGCATCAGCCCGGCGTTCTCCACGGGGTCCCAGGCCCAGTAACCTCCCCAGCCCAGCTCATTATATGACCACCACATCCCCACGAGGTTGCCGATACCCAGTACGCACCAGGCAAAGACCGCCCAGCGCCGGACAAGGTTGGTCCACCCTATACCCGGACTGCGGGCGATAAGCGCCGCCACGACCATGGCAAACACGACGGCAAAACCGGCGAAGCCGATATAGAGCAGCGGAGGATGAATGAGCATGCCGAAATTCTGCAGTAACGGATTCATGCCAAAACCGTCAACGGGAGGAGACGGGTGCTCAGCGAATACATTTACACTAAACGTAACCAGCGCTATATAGAAGGCCTCAATAACGGCCATTATAACGACTGCATAAGACATAACCCGCTGGTTATTGCCTCTTGTCTGGAAAACCAGCAATGCAGAAAATAGAGAAATCAGCCATCCCCAGAAAAACATCGAGCCGGCCTTGTCGGCATAGAGGGCGCTCAGCGTATAGGCGGAGGGAAGGTCGTTACTGGCATGTTCCGCCACGATGGTCAGGCTGTAGTCCCGGGTAAAAAACGCAACGAGAATAAGGGCCAGCGCCAGCGTATAGAGTCCAAAAATAATGAGGATACCGCTACGGGCGGCGGCTGCCAGCCGCCCTGATGCTGCCCGGGCGCCGATTATCGAGGCTATAACCGAAAACACGGCAACGGGGAGAGCTATCATCAAGGCAATACGCCCTGCTTCTGTCATATATCAGAACTACTCAATATCTATAGATTCATATTTTGAAGGACACTTTAAAATAAGCTGGCTTGCCCGAAAAACGCCATCAGAGTCGTATTTACCCTCCACCAGTATCGTTGAGCCTGCCTTGAACCCACCCGGTTGAGCCCCGTGATAAACAACCGGCATGTTTTTACCGCCCTCGGTAATGGTAAACGCTAGTTCGAGGTCATCGGCATTCCACTCGATGGCGGTATCCGCCACGTTTCCGGCCACCCGTACATTGGTATCAAGGAGCTCGTCACTCCTGTCAAAGAATTCGCTTACCGTAACATAGTAGCTGACCGAACTGCCGAAGCTCAGATATAGCAGGTATACTACCGCTATTAATATAATTGCCCCGCCTATCAATAGCCGTTTTTTCATAATGATGGGCTCTTTTAAGCCTGAAACCCAATCTAGAGTCTACTCTGGAAATAAATAGCGTGTCAAACAAAAAGATGTTGACTTTGTCGACCCCTGTAAGGTATTGACTTAGCCTACCCCTGTATGGTATAGTCCATGCTGGAATGCTTAATAGTTCTAAAACAATATTTACTGGAACTATTCCTCTCATCGTATTTTTTCCCTATCTATCCACCGGTGTTACCTGGCAGCCGCATGATGATATCTGGCAGCTTTCTCAAACCGGTGTACATATACGAGCATTATTAAAGTAAAACAGGGAGGATTACCAATGCGTTTAAAATTGTGGTCTGGTCTGAGTACCATAATAATCCTGCTGGCACTTCTGCTGGCAATGCCGATGCTCTCCGCCTGCGGTGGAGAAGAAGAACCGGCACCGGCTCCGGCGCCATCCCCCGAGCCAGAACCCGCTCCAGCCGTAGCGGAGTTTGATGTAGTTAAGGACGCCGTCGCCGACTACCTGGCTGATAAAGCTGGAAATATGCCGGCTTCCGACCTTCACATGATGGTCGCCGAGGGCGACGCTCCTTACATCGTCAGTCTCCGCAGCGCGGCAGATTACGCCAAGGGACATATTCCCGGCGCCGTTAATATCGGCTTCGGGGAACTGGCAACACTCCCCATGGATGAGGAAATTTTAGTCTACTGCTACACGGGGCAGTCGGCCTCATTTGGTGCGGCCGTACTCGGCGTAATGGGTTACGATGTGATGAACCTGCTGCACGGCATGTCTTCATGGTCGGACGACCCGGCTGTTTTTATCGCACGGTTTGACCCCGCAACAGGTCAGGGCGATTTCAATGTTGAAACTGCCGCTAATGCCGGTGGTACCTACGGCCTGCCGGATATAGAAAACACCGCTTCCGGCGATGTTGCCGCGATTGTGAAAGCCGCGGCCGCCACCGTATCGCCCAAGTACATCACCGCCACCGACCTTAATATGAAGATTGCCGAGGGCGAAGAGATGACCATCATCAGCGTTCGCTCTGCGGAAAATTATGCCGCGGGACATGTCCCCGGGGCCATCAACATCGGGCTTGCCGCCCTGGTGGATAATCTCGCTAAAATCAACCCCGACGCACCCGTATACGTGTACTGTTACACTGGGCATTCGGCGGCCCAGGCAGTGGCCGTGCTGCAAATGCTCGGATACGATGCCTACAGCCTCAAGTTCGGTATGTGCGGCTGGAGCGCGGACCCGGTGGCTAACGCCGGCAAGTGCTTTAATCCCGACAGTGCCGCGGGTTACGCAACCGAGAGTTAATACTGGAATGTAATTCTGCCTGTCCGGGGTTCATCGCCATCCGGGCAGGCAGGATGAATTGAATAAAGTCACCAGTTGTTTTTGAAATATGGCTGGAGAATGGAGCGGCCGATGAAGAGACTGGTTACAGCGGTTACCGTCATATTGGTACTGGTTGCGTTAGCTGCAACCGGATGTACCAATAAGGGACTCATCAGTCCTGCGCCGGAGGCGGAGGAAGAGGAGATAACCAGTACCTGTGTTACCTGCCATACGGATAAAGACACCCTCAAAGAACTGGCCACAACGGAAGTAGCGGCCAAGTCAGAGGCAACAACGGGCGAAGGCTGAGGCGGTGATTTACCTCCGTTGGAGGTGTGGGAAAAGGTCTTCGTCAAGGATGCCAAGTTCCTGCAAAGTACCCATGGCAAGGTAGGCTGTGTTATCTGCCACGGCGGCGATAGCCAGGAAGAGGATAAAGAGCTGGCGCATGTAGGTCTGGTTATCGACCCGTCCGATGGCGACTGCAACACCTGTCATAAGGACGTCGCCCAGACGCATGATTTAAGCCTTCACGGCACTCTCAGTGGTTTTGAGTCCGCTCTCGAAGCCAGGGGCGGCGATGTTTCAGAAGGTTCCCCGCTGGATACAGTGCTTGAAAATCACTGCCAGGAGTGCCACACTTCCTGCGGGCAGTGCCATGTCAGCCGACCGGATGAGCTGGAAGGCGGCCTTGTCTCCGGACATAAATTCCGCGCGACTCCTTCCACGCAGTACAACTGCGTCGCCTGCCACGGCGCCCGTGTCGGCGCCGAATACCTCGGGGAGAACGAAGGCATACCGGCCGACGTTCACTGGACCCAGGAGACGATGCTCTGTACAGCTTGCCACAGCCAGGAACTACACGGCTCAGGAGAACTGATTGAAAGCCGGTACCATAACCCCGACATGGTCAAGTGCGAAGATTGTCACGAAGATGTCTGGACAAATACCGCGGATAATCCCCAGCACGAGCAGCACCTGAGTGATCTTTCCTGCCAGGTCTGTCACTCCGTCGCATATAAAAATTGCTACGGCTGCCATGTTGCTATCGATGAGGAAGGCATGCCCTGCCGCACCAGCGAGCCATCCGTCATGCAGTTTGAAATCGGTTATAATCCGTTGAGGTCATCGGAAAGGCCTTTCAAATACGTGGTCCTGCGTCACGTGCCAACCTGTGCCGGGACCTGCGACTACTACGGGGATGCCCTGTTCCCGAATTTCAACGCAGTCTCGACCTGGAAGTATGCTACGCCGCATAACATCCAGTTGAGTACGCCTCAGAACGAGAGTTGTGATGCCTGCCATGGTAATCTCGAACTGTTCCTGACCGAAGAAGACATCAGGCCTGAGGAAAAGGCAGCTAATAAAGATGTCGTCGTAGACGAGTTACCCGAGACTGTAGGGAAGTAAGTTTTTATGGAGATAAGTCGTAAAAATTTCTTGAAGGGTGCCGCAGGAGCAACCGGACTGCTATTACTTCAACCGCCGGCTATGGCCATGGCTAAAGATTCGCAGACTTCCGCGGGCATGGCCATGCTGATTGATGTTACCAAATGTGTAAACTGCTGGTGGTGTTATGCCGCCTGCAAGGAATACAACGAACTGCCAGAGACCACTAAACCCGACCTGACACAACCCCCGGCACTTTCCTCAAATGTCTGGACAACGCTGCACCCGGTGATGAACAGTGGCAAATGGACTTCCCGTAAAAAAGCCTGTAATCACTGTACCGACGCCGCCTGTGTTGAAGTCTGCCCTACCGGAGCGTTGAGCTATAACGAGATGGGCTTCGTCCAGTATGACAAAGAGAAATGCTCCGGATGCGGTTATTGCGTCGAGTTTTGTCCCTTCGGCGTGCCGCAGATGGAAACAAATACAATAACCGGCGTGGCTATCATGGATAAATGCACCTTCTGCCCTGACCGTGTCACCAATGGTGAGCCGCCTGCCTGTGCCGCCGCCTGCACCACCGGCGCGATTACCTACGGCCAGCGGGCCGATTTGATTGCAGAGGCGAAGGAAAGGGTTGCCACCCTGCAACAGAAAAATACCGACGCCTCACTTTATGGGGTTAATGAACTGGGCGGCCTGCATGTAATGTATGTCCTTGATAACTCTCCGGCAGTTTACGGACTGCCTGCCGACCCCGAAGTGCCGCCTACCAGCATTATACGTGATGTACTCCGGTGGGTGGGTTCCGGTCTGGCAATTGCCGCGGTGGCCGGCTTTGGGCTGAACTACCTGGTCGCCCGGCTAAGAACGAGGAGGGGAGAAGAGTAATGGCAGAAGCAAGAGTTGTCGAACGTTTCAGGAAACGTACCATCTGGTTTCACTGGATTCACACGGCGGCTTTTCTGGTACTTTTAGTCACGGGAGCGATTCTGTTTCTCCCCGGTCTTGGCGGTCCGGCGGCGGGTGGTCTGACCAGGTTCATCCATCGCATTGCCGTGGTGTTCTTCGTCGGTATGCCGATAGTATATTTCATCATCAATCCGAGGATGTCACTGCATTTCATTAAAGAAACTCTAACCTGGGGCAGGAACGATGTCCAGTGGTTCAGTCAGGCACCCGATTATTACTTCGGGGGTGACGAGGAAAAAATGCCGCCGCAGGGGCATATCAACACGGGACAGAAGATGTGGCAGTTTATTGTGCTGGGTACCGGCGCCCTCTTCCTGATATCCGGCTTCTTCATGTGGTTCCTCAAGGATGCTCTGGCAGCGGGTGTCTTTCAGTGGTTCGTAATTGTGCATGATGTCGCCTTTGTTGTGGCTCTCCTCATGCTGCTGGTACACGTTTACCTGGGTGTCATTCACCCGAGGATGACGGAGTCACTCCGCTCTATGTGGGACGGAAAAATTTCCAAGACCTATGCCAGAAACCACTACGGTAAGTGGTATGATGAGGTAGCTAAGGGTAAGAATTAGCTATATAAAAAGCCAGCCGGTTACCAGAAAACAACGGATTTTTCTATGTCGCGTTGTATCTATTCACCCAATCGGACCCGGCCCCAGACACCTACTACCCGCACCATAGATTCATAGACATCAGGGTCGGTTTGGCTTCCTTTCGGAGCGCAAATTTTTACATAATTATTTAAAACCAGCGCGCCCACGCCATCAATAGCCGAACGCACCGCCGCCAGCTGAGTCACGATGCTCTCGCAATCACGTTCATCGGCAACCATTTTCTGAAGACCGCGTAGCTGTCCTTCTATCCTCTTAAGACGTTTGACTATTGCTTCTCTTGACACTTCCGGTCTTTCTTCCCTAGCCATGGCATCCTCCATCATGGAATATTATGTAACAATATCATATACCCTAATATTCTACCTCACCATTGGACAAATTCCAAGACGGGCATTGACACGGGGAAAGAGGAGTGATAAGCTATACCCCAGTAGGGTATCTTCGGCTTAGCTACCCTAATGCTCCAATGAGTTGCCCGACTTTTTACAGGTCGGGTAATTCATTTTCTCGTTAACAGAATTCGCTTTCCTGCCCCATTTAAGGGCAGGATTTTCGCATTTTTAGGGAGTATTTGCAATTATCGGTTGGAATTGGTAAAACATATAGTTGACAAATCCCCAGATGTGGAATATATTATATTAAATTCAATAAAACTTTAGCTTTATATTACAGCACGTTTCAGAACCTGGGTAGTTCTGTGCGTTTTCATAGAAATAAAACGGGAAAAGCCCAAATACTAATGCATGAGGAGGGGTGTATTATAAGAAAGAGCAAGGAGATCAAGCGTAAAACCAATACTTATAAGGAGGGAACAATGAAAAAATTACTCCTAATCCCGTTAATCTTAGTGCTGGCAGCCAGCTTTTTAGTAGGTGGCTGTGGTGAGAAGGGGCCAGAAGCTGGCAGCACGATAACTGTTGCCAATACGGATTTCAGTTATGAATCACGGGACCCCATCTTCTACGAGTCATTCTGGGGCTGGTCCATGTGGGACCCCCTGGTCACCTGGGATGAAGATGGGAATTACATCGGGGCAGTGGCGGAAAGCTGGGAACTGAGCCCGGATGGAACTACCTGGACTTTCTATATCCGCGAGGGTATGGTCCATCATAACGGCGACCCGGTTACCGCCCACGACGTCAAGTTCTCCGTTGACCGGTTTGCGTCGGAAGAGTCGACTAATCCGTGGTCGCCCTACCTGCGCAACAACCTCAACTACACGGAGGTCACCGATGACTACACCTTTAAGTACCACTCCAATACACCCGAACCGCCGCTTATCATCCCCTTCGCCTGGACGCGGATTATTAATGCAAAGTATTTCCAGGAAGTAGGAGCGGAAGGATTCGCAGCGCACCCGATTGGTTCAGGACCGTGGAAGTTCGTCGAATGGGTCCCTGAGACCAGTTTCAAGATGGAAGCCTTCACCGACCACTGGAAACAGGTACCTTCTTTCCAGTATGTTGTAGCCCTACAGGTACCTGAAGAGGCGACACGCATCGCCATGCTCAAGAGCGGCGAGGTTGATATCGCCGACGGTATCACCAATGACAGAATCGTCGAGATGCAGGCTGCGGGATGGCGTACCGAACAGTTCGGGCTCCCGGGCCTGTACAACATCAGTTTTACCGGCAGCTGGGTTAAAAACACGCCAACGTCAGACATCAGGGTCCGCAAAGCCATGTCCTACGCCGTCAACCGCCAGGAACTCTGCGATACCTGGTACCAGGGTCTGGCCAAGCCCGGCGGCCGCTGGTTCATGCACGAAGGCACCTGGGGCTGGAACCCGGACTGGGAGCCTGATCCCTACGACCCGGAGAAAGCCAAGCAGTTGCTGGCGGAAGCCGGCTATCCGGACGCCTTCGATACCCCGACCATCAAATACTTCGTCTCACCCGGTCCCGGTGTTGACCTGGCGCAGATAATGCAGGCTTACTGGGCGAATGTCGGCATCGATGTCCAGCTAGAGGTTATCGACGCCATGGAGTGGGGCGGCTTGTTCTTCGTCAGGAACGAAGACCCTGAATCGCCCAATGTCGGCGGCATCTTCCCGTGGACATTCGGCAGTGTGTTTGACAACATCTACCACTGCGCCAACATGTACACCTCTCAGGGTGTACACACCACCGGCTGGCTTCCTGAAGTGGACGATATGTACGATGATGCTGTCGGGACGATTGACGATGACGAGAGGAAAGCCAAGTGGACGGCTTTCCAGGAATACGTCTACGATAACATGTTCATCAACTGTCCCTTCACCGTTTCAACACCGCTGTTGCTCATAGGCGAGAATCTCGGTGAAATCACCGGCAACGCCCATCTTAGCCTTGCCGATGCCTACGCCTACATCGAGCAGCCTTAGTATGTAGCACAATACTACTTAGAGGTAAGTTAATACGCAAGGGGGTTCCGGGGGGTGGCTATAGCCCCCCGGGACTCCCTTGTATATTTACATATAAGGTATTATCTGCCGGGTGTTGTTTCACCCGGCAAAATAGTATAATCCATCTCCCTGTAGAAATTATTTGACACTTCCACGGCAGGTATGTATATTATGATTTAGGCTTTGGTCAGGGGGTTCACTCCAGCCGCAGCCGTGGGCAACAATCAGAGTAAAGTTATTAAGAATATGCGGGCATATGCTATGCCAGAAAATATCAGGGGGCTATTCTTAGCCATTCCAATTATTAAGGTAAATAGTAGATGACACGTTTTATATTAATACGTTTGGTGCAGACGGTAATAGCCCTCATCGGCATCGCGGTATTAATATTTGTGCTGGTCCGGGCCTCGGGAAACCCCATCGACCTGCTGAGGTCCGCCACGTCCACACCGGAAGAGATAGAAAATTTACAGAGACAGCTCGGACTGGATAAGTCCAACTGGGAACAGTTCAGGATTTTTATGTTCGGACTTGTCCAGGGTGACTTCGGCGAATCACTTCTGAAACGGCGGCCGGTATCGACAATGCTCGGCGAGGCGATACCAAATTCTCTGAAATTAACCGTTCCCGCTTTCGTTATTAGCATGCTGGTGGCCACCGCCCTGGGGGTTTTCGCGGCGACCCGCCGCGATTCGTTTCTGGATAACGGGGTGAAGTTCGTGGCTATCCTGGGGCAGGCTGTGCCGGGTTTCTGGCTGGCTATCATGGCCATGATGTTGTTTTCCGTAATCTGGGGTATATTGCCGACCGCCGGTATGGGCGGCCCGGCCCACTATGTGCTGCCGGTAGGCACCATGGCATTTTTCCTGCTGCCGGGCATGATGCGCCTGGTCCGTTCCGGCATGCTTGATGTCCTTGATAGTGAATACATCAAACTGGCGAGGATTAAGGGACTCTCCGAGAGGATTATTGTATGGAAGCATGCCTTCAGGAATGCGATGATAGCGCCGCTGACGACGGCCGGCATGATAATGGCCGGTCTGGTTATGGGCGCGGTAATCACCGAGAACATCTTCAACTGGCCCGGCATGGGGAGACTGGTGTTAGAAGCGACATATGCCCGCGATTTCCCGGTGGTACAGGCCTGTACCCTGATGATAGGCGTCATGGTTCTCGGTATGAACCTGCTGGTGGACATTGCCTACGCGTACGTTGACCCGCAGATTAGATATCAGAAGTCATAGGGGCTTTTAAATATGCTGAGTACAATGCCGAACATAGATACCAAGCTCAAGCTCAAAATTTCGGGCCTTACACGGAGCGCGCGGATTATGAGGGCTATGACTTTCTATATCCCGGTAATTATATTGGTCCTGCTGGTACTGACAGCGATATTCGCGCCCTGGCTGGCGCCCCATGACCCGATCAAGGTATCGTTATTAGAAAGGCGCCTGCCGCCAGCCTTCGTGGAAGGCGGTTCCATGAAATATCTCCTGGGAACGGATAGCCTCGGCAGGGACATCCTGAGCCGCGCCATTTACGGCGCCAGGATTTCCCTCAGCGTCTCGCTGCTGGTTATCGCCGCTACCGCCTTCGTCGGCACGGCACTGGGAATTGCGGCGGGCTACCTGGGAGGGCGTACCGAAGCCTTTTTAATGAGGTTTACCGATATCAGCATGGCCTTTCCCGGGCTGGTACTGGCAATGCTCCTTTCCGTCAGCATCGGGCCGGGTTTTTTCACCGTTGTGCTGGCGTTATCGATACTCGGCTGGGCTCCCTACGCGCGCTTGATACGGGGAGAAACCCTGAGGCTGCGTAATTCTGACTTCGTGGCGCAGGCACGCATCAACGGCGCTTCAGCCTGGCGAATAATGCTCATACACATTTTCCCCAATGTTATCAATCCGCTGATAATAGTCATGACCATGGCCGTGGGCTTTATGATTTTAGCGGAAGCCGCTTTAAGCTACCTCGGAATAGGTATTCCGCCTCCGGACCCATCGTGGGGTTCCATGGTGGCCGATGGTAGAGGTGACATCGATAGAGCTTGGTGGATATCCACCTTTCCTGGTATACTTATCGCGCTGGTAGTGCTGTCCGGGAACTTCTTCGGCGATTGGCTGCGTGATAAGATGGACCCGAGATTGAGGCAACTATGACAACTAAGAGAGATATCGTTCTTCAAGTAGAGGACCTGCAAACCACTTTCTTCACGCGGGCGGGTGAGTTCAAAGCCGTCGGTGGGATTAGCTTCTATGTCCGTGAGGGAGAGACCTTTGGCCTGGTCGGCGAATCCGCTTGCGGTAAGACGGTAACCGGCCTATCGCTCCTGCGCCTGCTACCGGAACCGGCGGGCAGGATAGTCGGCGGCAAAATTACACTGGACGGAATTGATATCCTGAAGCTCAGCAAGAAGCAGATGAGAGAGGTTCGCGGTAAGAGGATATCGATGATTCTCCAGGACCCGATGACTTCGCTCAATCCGGTCTATACCGTCGGCGATCAGATAGGTGAATCGGTGCGGCTGCACCAGGGCCTTCGCGACGACATGGTAGAGGATGAGGTCATTTCAGCGCTGCGGCTGCTGAGGATTCCCGCACCCGAGCAGCGTCTTCGGGACTATCCTTTTCAGCTGAGCGGAGGGATGAGGCAACGGGTGGTGGGGTCCATCGCGATGTCCTGCCGTCCACGCCTGCTGATTGCCGATGAGCCCACAACCGCTCTTGACGCCACCATACAGGCTCAATATATCGCCCTGTTTAAAGATATTCAAAAGCAGACTGATGTAGCTATAATCTTCATTACGCACGACTTCGGGGTCGTGGCTAATATTTGCGATCGGGTAGCCGTGATGTACGCAGGTAAAATCGTGGAGACAGCTTCGACAAGCACCATATTTAAGAGGTCGAAACACCCTTATACCAGTGCCCTGATACGCTCTGTGCCGCGCCTGGACCGGAAGGACGACCAGCTTTACTCGATTGAAGGGCAGCCTCCCTCACTGTTGAACTTACCCCCCGGCTGCCGGTTCGCCCCCCGCTGTCCCGACGTAATGGATATTTGCCTTAAGGAACAACCCCCTGTAGTGGAAATAAGCGAAGGACATTCCGTATCCTGCTGGAAAGAGAAGAAATAAACCATGGCTGACATATTATTAGAAGGTCGTGAACTGACGAAGTACTACCCTGTTACCAAGGGTCTGCTGCAGCGCGTTATCGGCTATGTAAGGGCAGTGGACGGTATATCATTCACGATAGAACATGGCAAGACGTTGAGCCTCGTCGGAGAATCGGGCGCCGGGAAGACGACCGCTGCGAAGGCGGTGCTGCTGCTGGAGAGATTGACTTCCGGGACTATTCTCTTCGAGGGGAAGGATGTCTACAAATTTTCTAAGTCGCAACTGAAAACGCAGTATCGGCCAAGGGTACAGTCGGTACAGCAGAATCCGTGGAGTTCCATGAACCCGAGGATGCGGGTGAGAGATATTATCGCCGAGCCGCTGGTGGTGAACACCAAAAAAACGAAAGAGGAGATTCGGAGCCGGGTACTGGAGTTACTCGACCAGGTGGGACTCTCACCGGATCAGGCCGACTACTATCCGCATGAGTTCAGCGGAGGCCAGCGACAGCGGATTGCGGTGGCGCGTGCCCTGGCATTGAATCCCAGTCTGGTAGTACTGGACGAACCCGTGTCAGCCCTGGACGTATCTATTCGCGCCCAGATTATGAATCTGCTGAAAGACCTCCAGGAGCAGTACAACTTGAGCTATCTGGTGATAGCGCATAACCTGGCAACGGTACGGTTTATGAGCCACAGCGTGGCGATAATGTACCTGGGGCAGATAGTTGAATACGGGGAGGCGGAGGCGCTCTTTTTGAAGCCTTTGCATCCGTACACGAGGGCGCTAATATCAGCGTCAATCCTGACATTACCCGAAGATGAAGACCAGAATGTACAAAAGATAATATTGAGCGGGGAAATGCCTTCACCGCTGAATCCTCCTCCCGGGTGCCGGTTCCACACGCGCTGCTCCGAGGCCATTGATATCTGCTCGAAAGTCCCGCCGGAGGTAAGGACAATAGGGACACAACAGGTTAAATGCCACCTCTATGACGACCCCGGCGTGCAATCGGCTTCTTCGAAATAGCCTCCCGCCGGAAATATATTTCCTGCCATTTCACAGGTTTTTCACCACCTTCACTCCGAATCAACCTCTTTTTTTACCCCGCTTACATCATCTCAGGTAGTAGACAGGTCTTGACAAAAGAACATTTGTTCTATATAATTGTTTTTACCCTGTCTTTACCGAGGTGAACCGTGAGAGTTCTTTGTATTTTGTTAGCGCATTTCCCCTGGAGGTGCGAAGTCCGGAGAAATCCGGCTCTGGAAGGCCGTCCAGGGGTAGTTACGTATGCATCAGGTTCGCGTAAGCTTGTCCTGGACTGGTCTCCCGAGCTTGAAGGCTTGCAGCGCGACATGCCCCTCCAGCAGGCCCTGTCCCGATACGGTGAGGTCGAGTTGCTCCAGGCTGACATTCCCTGCTACCGGACTGTCTTCAGCGAGCTGCTGGACGCGCTGGAGGAAAAAAGCCCCCTGGTTGAAGGCCCTGAGCCGGGGTACGTTTACATCGGCGTGGACGGGCTGCACCTGATTTACCCGGACGACGATGCCCTTTTGAAAGCCATACGTGAAGCCATCCCTGAGACTTTCGCGTCTCAGATTGGAATAGCCGGGAACAAATTCCTGGCGTATCTGGCCGCCCGCCGCAGCCCTCCCGGCGGGCACTGGATATTGTCCGGCGATATTGCCCCCTTCCTCAGGGACCTCTCCCGCGATGTGCTGCCGGTATCGCTGAAGAGCCGGAGCAAGCTGCACGATTTCGGGATTCACACGCTGGGTCAGATAGCGGCCCTGCCCCCCGGCCCGTTACAGTCGCAGTTCGGCCCCGAGGGCAAACGAATATGGGAACTCGCCCGGGGCATCGACGATACGCCCCTGTACCCCCGGTTTATGGAAAAAGCCATCGACGAGAGCACCACGCTGTCTTCGGTGACAGTCTCCCTGGAGGCCATAGTGGTGGCGATGGAGTTGCTGCTTGTCCGGGTCTTTGCGAATATCGGCCGCAACGGACTGGGCATCCGCAGCCTTACCCTGTGGACCCGGACCTGGAACGCGGAAACCTGGGAGCGAACCATCCAGTTTAAAGAGCCGGCTATGGACATGAGAACCGCCGTATCCCGCATCAAGCGCGTCCTGGAGGACTATCCCCAGCCCGGGCCGGTGGAGCAGGCAGGCATGAGGATTAACCGGCTGGGCTACCCGCAGGGACGGCAGAGGAACCTTTTCTCCGAACTCAGGGCAAAAGACCACCTTATCGAGGATATCAAGCAACTGGAACTCCGACTGGGCAACCCGCAGGTGTACAAAGTAAAGGAAGTAGAGCCATGGTCGAGGATACCGGAAAGACGCTACGCGCTGACACCTACCGGCCGGTAAACGCCCCGGA
>JAUWGD010000212.1 GCA_030606585.1 Dehalococcoidales bacterium
AAGGCGAGAACGTCGGCCGAATGATATAGTGTATGGTTGTGGAAATCACATAACATTGAACCATAAAAATGTCATTCCCGCGAAGGCGGGAATCCAGGGGGGAAGGCGGTCTGGATAGTCGGGTCAAGCCTTCAGGCTGAATCAGGCTGAAGCCCGACTATGACAATTAGTTTCGCCAGTAGAGAAAAGGTAAAATGGCCAGGACAAGAAATATCTGGGTACTGCCGGAGATAAGTGACAACGGCGAAGAAATCAACAAACTGAGCCTCGGACTTCTTACCGGGGCCAGGGATGTTGCGGAAAAAGTCGGCGGTACCGTTACGGCGCTGGTACCCGGCGACCGGACGGCGGACTATTCGGATATACTCGGTAAGTACGGTGTATCCAGAGTTTATATTTTTCAGGACCCCCTTTTACAATATTCCTTGGCGGAGGCTTACGTGGCGGCCCTGTTACCGAGAATCCAAGCAGAGAAACCATGGCTCATTCTCATGGGGCATACGACAATCGGCAGAGAACTGGCGCCCCGGCTGGCGGCGCTCCTGGATACGGGGGTAATTACAAATTGTGCCAGAATTGACTTTTCGCAGCCGGAGCAACCCAAATTTTCCCGCCCCGTCTATGGCGACCAGCTGTACCAGGAGGTTGTTTTTCAGACGGACAACACGATGCTGGTAACCATGGACCCGAGGGCTTTAAACGTAACCCCTGCCGCCAGACCCGTCAAAGTCAGGGCTTTAACCATCGAGCCGAAACTAACCGCGGAGTCGATTAAAACCAGGCATCTGGAGTACCTGCCCGCCGATTCCCGGACCGTGGACATTGCCGATGCGTCAACCATCGTCTCCGCAGGTATGGGAGCGGTTACCGATGAAATATTACCCCTTGTAGAAGAACTGGCCGACCTTATCGAAGGCGCCATCGGCACCACCCGGCCGGTGGTCGACGGGGGTAAAATACCCCGGGAACGCATGATTGGCCAGACCGGCAAGGTGGTCAGCCCGGAGTATTACCTGGCGCTGGGCATTTCCGGGGCGACCCACCACGTCGGCGGTATTCAGGACTCGGGAAAAATTGTGGCCGTTAACCGCGACCCGCAGGCGCCTATCTTCCAGAGTTCCGACGTTGGCGCCGCCGCCGACCTCAAAGAGGTGTTGCCGGCACTGATAGAAAGAATCAAGCGCGCGAGGGACAATGGCGAAATATTATGACGTTATCATCGTGGGGGCGGGGCCGGCTGGCAGCCTGGCGGCCCTGAAACTGGCCCGTGCCGGATTGAATGTCTGCCTGGTGGAGCGGGGCAAATACCCCGGCGCCAAGAACATGTTCGGCGGACTGCTGCACAACACTCCTGTCCTGAACGAAATTCTCCCCGATTTCCGGGAACGGGCGCCGCTGGAACGGCACGTCTATAAGAAGGTGCTGGCTTTCATGACCCCGGAATCCGCCGTTTCCCTGACCTTTGAAAACGAGAGGTTCGAGCAGCCGCCGTATAACGGCTACACTGTCTTCCGCCCGGCCTTCGATAGCTGGCTGGCCGATGAGGCTGTCAGGGAAGGGGCTTTATTACTTACCGACTGCACCGTTGAAGATTTAGTCCGAAAAGACGGGAGAATCGCCGGTGTCACCGTCAGGGGTCGGGAGGGGACGCTGAGGGGCAACATCGTCATCGCCGCCGACGGCGTCCTGTCCTTCATGGCTGAAAAAGCCGGGCTGCGTAAAAACTTTAAAGCCAAATCCATGGGCGCGGGCATCAAGCTGCTGCTCGGTCTGCCCGAAGAAACCATCAACGAACGGTTTCATCTAGTCCGGGACGAGGGGGCGGATATCAGCTTCGTGGGGACGACCGGGGGTATGCGCGGCGGCGGCTTCCTCTATACCAACCGCGAGAGCATATCCGTCGGCATGGTGGTGCACCTCGACTCCCTGAAGGCGTCGGGTAAAGCCCCTTACGACGTTCTGGACGAGTTATTACAGCACCCGCAGGTCAGGAAACTCGTCAAGGGCGCCGTACCGCTGGAATACTCGGCGCACCTCGTACCGGAAGGCGGGATTAAGGCAATGCCGCAGGTCTATACCGACGGCATGATGGTCGTCGGGGACGCCGCCGGTCTGTGCTACACCAACGGCATCAACCTGGAAGG
>JAUWGD010000077.1 GCA_030606585.1 Dehalococcoidales bacterium
CCCATCGAGGAACGCAGCCCCGGGGAAGTGACCCACGTACAGGGCGTGCCTATCGCCCCGGAAGGCATTGCCGCCGCCAACCCCGCCTTCGATGTCACCCCCGCCGGATACATCACCGCCATCATTACCGAGAGGGGCATAATAACTGGGGATTATAGGAAGGGAATCGGAAGGATTTTATAGACCCCGAAAACTAAAGAACCCCTCGTCAGACTCATGATATCCAATGGAGCGAGAGAAAGCAAAATCAATGATATTGAAGAGTGGGCAAAACAATATATCATGATTGAAGAAATGTAATGTATGGATCTTAAGCAAATACCAAAACTGCAAATAGGTGATTTGGAGTCAAGCATACCAATCGTTCAAGGGGGGATGGGCGTTGGCATTTCTTTAGCAGGTCTAGCCTCGGCTGTTGCTAACGAGGGCGGTATTGGTGTTATTTCCGCGGCAGGAATCGGTATGCTTGAGCCTGATTTTGACAGAAACTTCGAGGAAGCCAACAAAAGAGCCTTGCGGAGAGAAATAAAAAAGGCAAGAGAAATGACAGCGGGTGTTATTGGCGTTAACATAATGGTAGCCTCTTCAGATTATTATAACCTCCTACAAGTTGCATCGGACGAAGGTGCGGATGTGGTTTTTCTTGGCGCCGGTCTTCCATTAAAGGTTCCTAATACATTGCTGCCGAATGGATTGAGAAAATCTGCGGTTAAAGTTGTTCCCATAGTATCTTCTGCCAGGGCGGCAAGACTGATATTCCAATATTGGGGGAGGAACTACAATCATGTACCTGATGCCGTGGTTGTTGAGGGCCCATTAGCCGGGGGACACCTCGGATTTAAGAAAGAGCAGATCAATAATCCTGACTATGCGTTGGAAAAGATACTGCCGGAAGTAATCTCTGTGCTGAAGCCCTATGAGGAGAGTTTTAATAAAAGCATTCCCGTAATCGCCGCCGGGGGTGTGTATACAGGTGCCGATATTTACAAGTTTATCCAATCAGGGGCTCAGGGAGTGCAGATGGCAACCAGGTTTGTGGCAACTCACGAGTGCGATGCTTCCCCAGCATTTAAAGAGGCATATGTAAAGTGTAAAAAAGAGGACCTTACTATAATTGACAGCCCCGTTGGATTGCCGGGGAGAGCCATACGGAACAGGTTTCTTGAGGAGATATCATCGGGGGCCAAGATACCATTCAAGTGCCCCTGGAAGTGTCTGAGGACCTGTGATACAAGGAGTGCGCCATACTGCATCGGTATTGCCCTGACCAATGCCAAGAAGGGGATACTTGAAAAAGGATTCGCCTTTGCCGGGGCTAATGCCTACAGGATAAATACAATAACCTCCGTTAGAGAGCTTATTAAGACGTTACTAATGGAATATAAAAGGGCGGCTGCCATTGGAACGCGCATCACAACATAAGCACAGACTAAAGCTGTAGTGGCCGACTACCCGGAAGTGCCGGTACAACTTGAACGAAAGCACTGAAGTATCGCTGTACCCATCCCCCTTTACCCCCCTTCTGTGTTATGTTTTCCCACCTTTATCCTTCCCGTCAGGG
This sequence comes from Dehalococcoidales bacterium, assembly GCA_030606585.1. Classification (GTDB taxonomy): domain Bacteria; phylum Chloroflexota; class Dehalococcoidia; order Dehalococcoidales; family RBG-16-60-22; genus JAFGPF01. The sequence goes on from JAUWGD010000077.1 coordinate 1,562, forward strand.
TAGGACAGCCACCCAGCATCACCGGCGGCTTATCCCGCACGCTTACACCACCATCCCACCGCGATAATTTATTCATACTCCTATTTTTAATATCTGGGTGGTATAATGGGGACGTTAAACGTAAGTACAATTAGTGAATGGAGGTTATCATGAGTTCAGTATTGCCGGATTTATCTTTATTCGAGAAATTTAATTTCAAATTGAAACCTATCGGCATTAAGTTTCTCCTTTTCAAGCCGGACGGAGTAGCGAAGCTTGAAAAGAACCTGTCTATCTGCGAGATGATGAGGGAAGCCCAGCAGGCGGACCCTTTCTACGCTACGGTGGATAACTTTACGTGTGTCGGGCCTATACTTACGGGTATGGCCGAGGGCGACCCTGTTATGGAAAGCGGCCATATCGGGCCGGCCCTGAGCATATTTGAGGAAGCCCGCGCCAACCGGCGACTCTATCATTACATCACGAAACTTGAGAGGAACAGCGTTAAATATGTTGCCTTTGCTTCTCTGGATAAGCTAACGTTTACCCCGGATGTGCTGATTCTGTCCGCCGACCCGACCCAACTGGAAATTATACTCAGGGCGATGTGCTTCTCGACGGGTAAGATGTGGACCAGCCAGGGAACGCCGGTGATAGCCTGTTCATGGTTGACCACTTACCCGTATATAAGCGGCGAAGTGAACTATATCATTACCGATGTGTCCCACGGTATGAGAGCCAAGCAGGTATTCCCGCCGGGCACGATACTGATATCCATCCCCTTCGATAAAATTAACCCGGTAATCGAAGGCCTGCAGAAGATAGAATGGCACCCGGCGATGTATACCGAGGGTAGAGAGGCACACGACCGTAAATTTGTAGAGACAATCGAGTCACTGCATAAGAAACTGGAGTCCGAGCAAGAATAAAACAGGGGAAAAGGGCTGTATAATAGGAGCATCTATGAGGTGGGCATCACCATAGCAGATTACCAACCTGTACTAATATCAGCAGGCGATAACTGCTATGATGTGACAAGGTTAATAATAATATGAGAATGAGGAGGAAAAATGATTGGGAAAATCGTGATCGACGATGCAAAGAAGAAAATAATAATAGACAAAGCCGGCCACCTCGGGGCTGGAGAGGGTGTAAACTACGGGGCCTGAGCCCCGGCTACTTTCGCATCAATATGCGAAGCCTTCAGGTCTGAGGGCATAGAGTTATTTAAACCCGAAGTACAAGAGATAATACTCATGGGGATGATGGGGCTCCATTCCGGTATAGCCTATACCGGAACCGGCACTTGTGGTGGTGTTATCGGCAGTGCCTTTGCCATCGCTTATGTCGTCGGCGTTACGGCTGAGGATATAGCTAAAAGTCATCGTACTTTCATTGCTCCGTGTATTCCTGTCGTGGAAGATATAGTGGATAGATTCGAGGAGACGTACGGAGCAATAGATTGTCTTAAATTACGTTATAACCGGATTCAGCGGGCTTATGACTTTCTTGACCCCGACGCCGCGGTATATGAAGTGCTTTTTGCCTCTTCTCAAAGACAAAAATGCGGAGTATTCGCGGATTGTTACGAGTGCGGGCGTGACCAGGGTATGCCTTCGGTAGGGGCGCGCTGGGGAGCAGAATCTATTTGCGACTTATTAAATAAGGAACCTGAAGAGCGGAAGAAGCTCCCACCGCATCTAGAAGGTTATGACATGGAAACACTCATGCCGAAGGTTGAGAAAGTCGCCCAGTTAATGAAAGAACTGGGTCTCGGCCGCCCTGGCGAGAAGATTTCCTGGCGGGAGTACCGAACTCTTAAGCTGAAAGGAAAAAAGGGAGTAGAAGAAAGCAGGCCGTGTGGAGTAGATGCACCAAAGAAGGAGAAATATTAGACTTCTGTAGAATAGTCAGAATAGCGTAAATCTGTAAACCATCCAGGGTAAATGGGGGAAAGCAGCAAGCGGTAACCGGCAAGCCGACTACCGGAGTTTAGGGGTTGCACCCCTCTCTGGACTCCCCTATTCTTTGGGTAATAGGTGGCAAAATCCCCCTTAGTCCCCCTTTACGAAAGGGGGAAAGATTGGTGAAAGGCAAAGAAAAAAGGTTTGTACTATCATCCTCTCCCTTTGGTAAAGGGAGAGTTAGAGAGAGATTTCCCCATGGGGATTAAGGGGGTGAGGTAAAAAAGAATGTTTTGGGTGAGAAGGTGGAATGAATTTTAAATTAGAACGCATTATAGTCATCATCGGGGCAATAATTATCATAGCCCTCGCTATAGGTTTGCCATTTATTTTTCAACCTTCCGACAGCCTATTACCGAGTTTTGCATTATCGCAGCTAGCTTTTAGTGCGGTAGCCTTCTTTATAGTTTTTCTCGCTCTATATTTAACAATGGTTCAACTGCGCAAATCTATGGCTAAACCAAAGCTTGAAGTCATTTTTAGTGAAATTTTAAACCATAAAACCAGCATTTCTGTACCACAAAACCAAGATGTCAAGTATATCTTAAAACTGTCAGTTGTTAACAAAGGTAATGCAATAACTAAGCTTTTCCAGATAGACTTTACATTGCCTACAATTTTTAACCCAAGACTTGAACCAACAACCGGTCTAATCCCTAAAGAAGCCTATGCTGGTACTGCTACTAATCCGCGGCAGAATCCCAATATGACTAGTACGATATCATATTACAGTAATGAGCAGGTCTATTGCTTTGTTAACAGACCAGCACCAATTCATATGCTTGTGATTAAAACACGTTCAAACGAATATGATAATTATCCTAACGAATTCAAGATAAAATATAGTATTTATGGTGATTGGGCAGAGACTCAAAAAGGGGAGTTGGAAGTAATTTGTTATAAAGATAAGGAGGCATCCCATGCCAGCACCTAAAGCCAAAATAGGCGTTATCGGCGGAACGGGGCTTTATGATATCGAAGGCATTACCAATGTAGAGCAGGTCGATATCGATACCCCCTTCGGCAAACCCAGCGATAGTATCGGCATCGGCAAACTGGGCGGTTTAGGTATCGCCTTTTTACCCCGGCACGGCAAGGGCCACCGTCTCTCCCCCACCGGGGTCCCCTCCCGCGCCAATATCTACGCGCTAAAGTCGCTCGGCGTGGAGTTCATCATTTCCTCCAACTCCTGCGGCAGCTTCAAGGAAAACATCAAGCCCGGCCACCTGCTCGTGCCCGACCAGATAATCGACCGTACCCACCATCGGTTTCACAGCTTCTTCGGTGAGGGCATCGTCGCCCATATACAGTTCGCCGACCCCTTCTGCCCCGTGCTCAGCCAGATAATTTATGAGTGCGCGCTGGAAGCCGGCGCCACCGTCCACAAGGGCGGCACCTTCATCGCCATGGAAGGCCCCGCCTTCTCCACCCGTGCCGAGTCGCGACTTTACAAAGCCTGGGGCGCCGACGTCATCGGCATGACGGTACTCCCGGAAGCCCGTCTCGCCCGCGAGGCGGAAATCTGCTATGCGTCAATCGCCTGCGTTACCGACTACGATTCATGGCACGAGACCAACGAGACGGTCACCGTCGAGGCTATCCTGACGACCATGCGCAACAACGTCGATTTTACCAAAAAGACAGTCAGCCTGGCAGCGGGCAGGCTGCCCGAAAAGAGGGAGTGCGATTGTGCTTCGGCGCTGGGGCCGGCGCTGGTGACCGACCTTTCGATGGTACCCGCCGCACAGAAGAAAAAACTCGACCTGCTCATCGGGAAATACATCAAAAAGGATTAATTTTATGTCAAATACCGAATTCAACTGCCTGCCGACAATAATCGGCAGCATGCCCCACACCGACCCTCAAAAGGCATGTGCGTTGCTAACGCGTTTCCTGAAAGACATCCCCACCTGGCCGCAGCTGCCGAAGAAATCGTTCCTGGAGAACATGTACGTCCAGTACAGCCAGGGCTTCCCGGGCGTAGTCGTCGAGGGGGATAGAATTTACGTGGACACTTCCAAGGACTACCAGAAACCGCTGGAAACGCTGTATCAGGCCTACCTTGAAAATAACGCGTCAATATTCACTATGGGGCGGGACCATGTAGCGGGGCTTTACGCCCTCCTGGAGCAGGACGGGTTATCCCCGAAGGCGGTCAAAGGATGTATTACCGGGCCTTTATCCTGGGGCATGACCGTTACCGACGAAAACAAGCGGGCGATACTCTACCATGAAGTACTCGGGGATGCCGTCCCCAAGTTTTTAAAGCTCAAGGCAGCTTGGGAAGAAAATGAATTAAAGAAAATATCCAAGAATACCATCATCTTCGTCGATGAACCGATTATGGCCTCCTATGGGTCGATCGTGGCTTCCGGCCCGTTCTCCAAACCGGAAAAAATCATCGAGATGATTGACGAGGTCTTCGATGGCATCAGCGGGTTAAAGGGGATACACTGCTGCGGCAATACGGACTGGTCGATACTGCTGAAAACGAAGATGGATATTCTCAATTTCGATGCCTACGACTATGCGCAATCGTTAAGCCTTTACCCCGACGAGGTTAAGAAGTTCATCGCACGGGGCGGCTGTATCGGGTGGGGTATCGTTCCCAACCATACCGAGCCGTTAATGAAAGAGTCGGTAGCCAGCCTGAAGGACCGGCTGGAAGAAGCGGTGGCGCCCTTCACCCGCAACGGACTGTCAATTAAGGACATCGTTAAAAACAGTCTGCTTTTACCCTCCTGCGGCCTGAATGCATTAACGGAAGAGGGTGTAGAACAGGCATTGACGCTGCTCACCGGACTCTCCGCCGAGATGAGGAAGAAATATGGAATGTAACATCGACGCTAATAAAGCTAAGTGCAACTGCACCTACGAACCCTGCTCACGCAAGGGTAAATGCTGCGAATGTATCAGCTATCACCTCAAAATGGACGAGCTGCCCGCCTGCGTCTTTCCCCCGGAGGTGGAACGCACCTATGACCGCTCCTTTGCCCGCTTTGCCGAGCTTGTTCAGGGGAGGGGTGGCAGGAAAACCTGATATAAGCTATATTATAAATGATGAATAAATCGAAACGAGTCGCCTGGCATAAACACCTGAAAGCGGCGAAAAAGCACCAGGAAAAGAGAAAAGAACAGTCGAAGACTGCGAAATAGCGCTCTATCCGTTCATTTAAGAGCGACTCAGGTCACTGACAATACCTGTGTTAGTAATTTACAGTTGATGGGTGCCATCTATATGTCGGAGCTACCGGAACTGATTCAAGCCCTGCTCGAACCTGAAGCCTACCCCAGCCCTCCCCGGAATATTGAGCTGATGCAGACCCAGATGTCTTATGTCTTCATCGCCGGCGACTACGTCTATAAGGTAAAGAAGCCGGTGGATTTCGGCTTCCTGGACTATACCACGCTGGAAAAACGCCTCACCTTTTGCATCAAGGAACTCGAACTCAACCGGAGACTCTGTCCCGATGCCTATCTGGAAGTGGTGCCGGTGACCGTTGATGACGGTCGTATCGTCATGGACGGCAAGGGCACGGTCAAGGAGTACGCCGTAAAGATGCGCCGCCTGACCCGGGAAGCCATGATGGATGCCCTGCTGCCCGAAAATAGGGTGACGCCGGAAATGCTGGCCAGGGTAGCGGCGCTGCTGGTGGAATTCCATCGGAAGGCAGCCACCGGCGGTGATATCGATGAATTCGGCGGCATCGATACCGTCGCCCGGAACACCGGCGAGAACTTCACCCAGACCGAAAAATACATCGGCGTCACCGTTTCCGCGGAAACCCACCGGCGCATCAAGACCTGGAACGAGAATTTCATTAAGACAAACGAGGCTCTATTTCACAAGCGGGTGGCTGAGGGCCGGGTACGCGACTGCCATGGAGACCTGCACGCCGCCCACATCTGCTTTAATAATGGCATCTGTATTTACGACTGTATTGAGTTCAACGACCGATTCCGCTACTGCGATGTCGCCTCGGAGGTCGCCTTCCTGGCTATGGACCTCGACCACTACGGACGGGAAGACCTTGCCGGCAGCTTCATCGATGCCTACGTTAAAGAAAGCGGCGACGAGGAACTTAAAAAACTGCTTAATTTTTATAAATGTTACCGCGCCTGCGTGCGGGCCAAGGTGGGGTGTTTCCAGTACGCCGACCCGTATATAGACCCCGGAGAAAAGGCAAAAATACTGGAAAACACCCGGAGCTATTTCGATCTGGCGGAATCTTATATCTAAGGTGATTTAGGAGGCTATGAGGTGAGAGAACCCTTCACAAAATTCATCGCAAGCGAAATCAAGTCCGGCTTTCTGCTCATCGCCTGCGGGCTCCCCGGCACCTGGAAGACGGAGACCACCGAGGAGGTCGCCAAAATCAAGGGCTGTAAGCTCCTGCGCACCGACCTTATCCGGCTGGAGGTGCTGAAAAACGAAGACATTTTCGACGCGAAGGTAGCCGGCAACATGAACAAACGTACGCAGGTCTACGACGAGATGTTCCGGCAGGCGGACGAGGCCATGAGCAGCAGCGACTGCGT
>JAUWGD010000183.1 GCA_030606585.1 Dehalococcoidales bacterium
ATCCACTACCATGTCGTTGCAGGAGCCGGAGGCAAGTCCGCCCAAGTCGGCGACTTCGGTCAGCCCTTCGGGGTCGAGTCTTAACAGCCGCCTGTCTGTCATGGAGACCACCAGCAAGCGCCCGTCGGGAAGCCACCCCAGCCCCGAAGGTATGCCCGGTACTTCTACAATTGTCTCAGCCTTACCTTCAAGTCCGACGGTCATCACCCGATTCGTATAGAAATCAGAGAACCAGAGCTTGCCATCGTGCCAGCGCGGGCCCTCGCCAAACGTCAGGCCTTCCAGAAGAACCTCTGTTTTCAGAGTCATAACAGCCTCATCCTTCTTGTGGGATATCTTTACTCTCCGGCCGTAAGCTCCGCCAGCCTCTGCAGTACTTCTTCCATGGCGTCCCATTCGCTGCCGAAGCCTGCCCAGTCGCCCGCCTTAAGGTTTTCCTGGGCTTTTTCGTAGTGCTGGCGGGCCTCCGCCACCAGGCTGGCGATTTCACCGTCTAAAGGCGTCACCGGTTCTGCGGGCTCTTGCGGTTCTTCCGGTCCGGATGGCACCGGCGGTTCGGGAGCGGGTTCGGGCAGCGACACTTCCTCACCGAAGACAGCGTGGATACTCTCCATCAACGTCGGCTGCATGATTATCTGCTCACCAGCAACCACGATGACCCGTTTCAGCTCGGGAAGCCCCCCGGCCTCAGCCTGGAGGAAGACCGGCTCCACATACAGGATGGACTTGCCTAAAGGAATCAGCAGCAGGTTGCCCCGGATAACGCGGGAGCCACCCCTCCCCCACAGGGCCAGCTGCTCGGTAATGACAGTATCCTGCCCGATTCGGTTCTCAATCTGGCTCGGACCATCCACCCACTCACCCTTAGGGAAATTATAGGCCAGCAGCCTGCCGTAGTGGTCGCCGTCGCAGCGGGCTGCCAGCCAGCCGATGGTGTTATTCTTATTAACCGGTGTGAAGGGAAGCATGAGCAGGAACTCTTCCCGCTCCTCCCCGGGCAGGCGCATGATGACGTAGTACGGCTCCATGGCCTGTTCCTGCCCGGCGTAGACCTCCCTGGGCACCGTCCAGAGGTCTTCCTGGTTGTAAAACACGCGGGCATCACGCATATGATAGCTCCGGTACATGACCGATTGTATACTGAACATATCCTCGGGATAACGCAGGTGGACGCGGAAAGACTCCGGCATACGGTCGGCGGACACAAAGAGGTCCGGGAAAATGGCCTGGTAGGTGCGTATCAGGGCATCATCAGGCTCGGTTACATATAAAGTAACATCGCCGTTGTAGGCATCGATAACGGCTTTAACGCTGTTGCGGATATAGTTCAGTCCGCCGCCAATCGGCTTGGAATAGGGATAGCGGTCGGTGGTGGTATAGGCATCCTGTATCCAGAACAACCGGCCGTCGATAATCACCATATAGGGGTCATGGTCCAGTTCTAAAAACGGCGCCAGGTGGTTTACCCGCTCCCTGATGTTGCGATAGTACAGGACATGGCTCTCCGGGTTCAGTACGCCGCTGATAAGGATATTCAGGTCGCCGAACTGCCAGGCGTAAACCAGCCGCCGGAAGAAACCGTCCAGGCTGACACCACTTTCTCCCGTGTAGGTGGTGGGGATATCCTGCTCACCACGCGGATAGTCGAACTCCGGAGTGTTGGTTTTCACGATGACGTAATCATTCGTCTTCTCCCCGTAATATATCTCCGGACGCTCTATTTCAAAAGCACCGACAGGCGGAATATCCTGCAAAAATAAATTAGGCAGTCCCTGGGTAGTTATCTCGTTGACCGGACTGAGCACGACTCCGTAGCCGTGGGTATAAATTAGCTTACGGTTGACCCAGGTCTGCGCCTCCCCGACCAGCTTCTCGGCAGACATCTCCCGGGCGGACAGCATGACCTGACGGTAGTCGCCATCGATGACATAGCGGTCTACATCGACATCATAGAAGTCGTAGTAAAGTCGGAGGGACTGTATCTGGTTATAGGTATCCTTCAGCGGGCGGTGGTCCCAGAGCCTGATGTTATTAATCGTCACCTCGTTCCGGGCGATATCCTGGGCGGTCGGTGACGGCTCGGCGGGAAAGGGCTGCTCCTCGATGCGGTCCAGGGCAAAGGCCTCACGGGTAAACTCAATATTATATCCGATGTAAGGACGCTCCCGGACCAGCTCGTTGGGCTGCACCTGAAAGCGCTGTATCAGGGCGGGATAGATTGCCCCGACGATGATAGCCGCCACTATCCACCCGACTATACCGTAGAGAGGCCAGCGAATTTTGCGTTTAATTATGGAGGCTATAATAACCCCCATGAAAACGACGACCACCACCAGAAGAATCCACTGTGCCGGAAACTTGGCATGAATATCGGCATAACTGGCCCCGAAGACCACGCCGCGTTCCGAATAGACCATCTCCCAGATTCCGAGCCAGTAACCCCAGGCAAAAAAGCCCAGAATGGCTATCACCAGTCCGCCGATATGCCCCAGCACCCCACGCGAAAAATCCAACTTGAGCCGCTGGACTCCATAAGTAAGCAGGTAGGTGACCACCGTAGCGATAAGAATGATAATCAATGCCCCGACAAACCACCCCCTCAGAAACTGCATGTAAGGCAGGGAGAAGACATAGAATCCGATTTCATTATGAAAAACGGGGTCGGTAATACCGAAGGGCTGCCAGTTGAAGAACCGCAAAATTACCTGCCAGTTCCCCTGAGCTACCATGCCGAATATCAGGCTGAGAATAGCCGTACCCATGATAACGCTCCACCTGATGATACGCTGAAGTGGGCTCACGATGGCCCATGGCCAGAAATGCGCCTTTTCCTGAGGGGCCAGCCGGGTAGCCAGCACCAGGTTCCCCAGGAGCAATACGCAGAATATGATAGCGCCTAAAAAGAAGACGAGCAGCTTCGTCTTGAGGATGGTGGTATAAACGCTGCCGTAACCCAGGCTGCTGTACCAGAGCCACTCCGTATAGAATCCCTTAGCGACACTGGCGAGGATAAACAGCACTATCAGACCTGCCAGCGCCATGAACACCCTGCCGGCTATTTTAGCCCGGCGTGACGGAGTTTTCTCCTCCTTGTTTTTATCCTCCGGAAACCATCGTTGCCAGTCTTTTGTAAATGAATCCAATCCAATCACCCCCCGTCCGAAAAGTATTTATCATTAACAGGATAACAGACAGGTTTATATCGGTCAATTTCTTGACAAGGCTGTAACGGTCGTCGATAATTGGCAGGTAATTGATAGCG
>JAUWGD010000114.1 GCA_030606585.1 Dehalococcoidales bacterium
TGTCAAATCGGACACGCTCGTGGGCGGCATGCTGGTCGATAAGGTAGAGTCCGTCGGGTCCCTCAGCCACGATATAGCTGTTCATGACCTGTCCCACGACCCTCAGTACCGGCAGCGACGCCAGCAGCGACGGCACTACATCAGGCGGAGAATCCGTCCGTTCGGCACCCGACGCAGGTTCCCGGAGTCGCTGAAGTCCGGACGACGGCGCCTGGTACGTAGCAACTACATCCTCGATTCTCGGCACGGGCATCTGCGCCACGAGGGACTGTCGCACCGCCCTCTGCACGGCGCGGAAGACGTCCGACTCGCTGCGGAACTTCACCTCGCTCTTGGAGGGGTGGATATTAACGTCGATATCCGCCGGGGGGATAGCGATATTGATTACAGCCACCGGGTGCTTGCCCGTCATGAGAAGTCCCGAATAGGCCTCCTCGACGGCGTAAGACAACAGCCGACTGCTCACCCAGCGCCGGTTGATAAAAAAGCTCATATAGCCCCGACCGGCCCGACCGAGCTCCGGCGAGCCGACCATACCGGTTACCTCAATGGCGGACTTCGCCTGTCCAGTCGACCACTCCCCTTCCGTAGGGCTGACCGGCAGCATCTTACCGGCCGTCTCCGTCCCGTAAACATCGATAATACTGTCGATTAGCTGTCCTCGCCCCGACGTCCTCAGCTTTTCCTTACCGTCGACCGAGAATGCAAAGCTCACCCCGGGAAATGCCAGGGCGTACTGGCTGACGATATTGGCAACGTGACCGCTTTCCGTGGGCAGCGACTTCAGGAATTTAAGTCGGGCCGGTACCCTGCGGAACAGGTTTTTCACTGCCACCGTGGTTCCCCGGTTGCGCGACTGACTTTTTTGTTGAACGATACTGCCGCCTTCCAGGCTCACGAAACTGCCCGCCGAATTATCTTCGGCGCGGGTTAGCACCTCCACGTTAGCCACGGCGGCGATGCTGGGGAGCGCCTCGCCGCGAAATCCCAGACTGTCGATATTGAATAAGTCGGACGCGCCGCTTATCTTGCTGGTGGCATGACGCTCGAAAGCCAGGGCTAACTCACCAGAGGGAATCCCGCCGCCGTTATCGGTGACCCGGATAAGGATTATGCCCCCGCCCCTTATCTCCACCTCTATCCGACTTGCCCCCGCGTCCAGCGCGTTCTCCACCAGCTCCTTGACCACCGAAGCCGGCCTCTCCACCACCTCGCCGGCGGCAATCTGGCCCACCGTTTCTTTGTCGAGAACTCTTATGGTCATGTCACTACAATCTTACACGGTATCGTGTATAATGTCAAGGATTTTTTGAATGATTTATTAGAGTTTAACCTTTTATTCTTTACCCGTCAAAGAGGAATTGAAATCCCCCTTAATCCCCCTTTTCCAAAGGGGGAACCTAAGGGCTAAGCCGCTGATGATACGGGGCGGCAGGGTGGGAAAAGATAAGAAACGAGGGGGTGGGGAGGAGAAAAATTAAGGGACGGATTGCTTCGCTAGGCTCGCAATGACAGGTATGGCGGGTGGTTAAGGGGAGGCGGGGAAAACCTAAACCTTCTCTATCTTGGCAAAGCTCAGCAAGAACCTCTTGACGCCCTCCCCGTCGAAAGCCACCACCACCTCGGCGTCGTTCTTGACGGTCTGGTAGCTCACTACCACGCCCTCGCCGAACTGCTCGTGCCGGATATGGTCGCCCGACTTGAACTCGGCGAGCCTGCCTTTAAGCTCTTCGGACTTATCCCTGGCCTCAGAAGTTGCATTCGCCCAGCTGTCCTCGCCCTCCAGAACACTGCTGGTGGAAATCAACTCCGACGGTATGTCCTGCAGAAAGCGGGAGGGGCGGTTCACGGCGCTGGAGCCCATCAAATGCCGGCGGAAAGCCCGCACCAGGTACACCCGCTGCTTCGCCCGCGTGATACCCACGTAGCAGAGTCGCCTTTCCTCCTCAAGCTGGGCGGGGTCGTCAATCGACTTAAAGTGCGGCAGGATGCCGTCCTCCATGCCGACGATAAACACCACCGGGAACTCCAGTCCCTTGGCCTGATGCAGGGTAATCAGGGTAACGGCCTCGACCTTCTCCTCGAGGTCGTCGACGTCCGAGACCAGCGCCATGCCCTCAAGAAATTCGGAAAGGCCTTCCAGCGGTTTCAGGTCGCGGTAATCCTGAGCCACCCCGCGCAACTCCAGGACATTCTCCCAGCGGTCCTCGCCGTCCACCAGCCCCACCAGGTACTGCCGGTAGCCGGAATTTTCGACGACGAGGTCGAATAACTCGACCAGGTTCAACTCGCGACTTTTCTCGATAAAGCTTTCAATCATCACGGCGAAACCGACCAGCACCTTGACCGTCCTCGAACTGAATGGCAAATCTACCCCGGAGTCCCTGGACTCCGCCAGCAGCTGCAGCGCTTTATACTCGGGAACACCCTGCGAGCGCGCCCACTGGGTAAGCTCGTCCAGACTGCGCTGGCCGATACCGCGCTGGGGGACATTGATAATTCGCATCAGGCTGACGGAATCGTAGGGATTCTGGACAAGCCGGAGATAGGCGATGATGTCCTTGACCTCGCGCCGCTCGTAGAATCGGGTCCCCGCTACCAGCTTGTAGGGCATGCCGTAGCGGATAAATGCCTCTTCCAGAACCCTCGACTGCGCGTTGGTGCGGTACATCACGGCGCAGTCGCCCGGCTTTACCTCGCCCCGACTCATCAGGCTATCGATTTCGTTAACGACATACTGGGCTTCCTCCTGCTCGGTGTAGGTCTCGATAACGGCGGCGGGCATTCCCGGCTCGTTCTCCGTCCACAGGTTCTTGGGCTTGCGGTTGCGATTGGCCGATATGACGTGGGAAGCCGCCTCGAGAATCAACTTAGTAGAACGGTAGCTCTGCTCCAGCAGCACCACCTTGGCATCGGGGTAATCCTTTTCGAAATTGAGGATATTGCGCAGGTCGGCCGACCGCCAGGAATAAATCGACTGGTCGGGGTCGCCGACGACGCAGATATTGCGGTATTTCCCCGCCAGCTGCTTCACCAGCTCGTACTGGACGAGGTTGGTATCCTGGAACTCGTCCACCTGAATGTGCAGGTAGCGATTCTGGTATCTTTCAAGGAGTTCCGGGTTCTGACGGAAAAGGAACACCGTCTTTAGTAAAAGGTCGTCGAAGTCCAGCGCGCTGCTCTCGTCCAGCAGCTTCTGGTAGTGTTCATAGACTCGCTGGACCACCTCTTCGAAATAGCTGCGCCCGTGCTTCAGAAATTCATCAGGGGTAATCATCTGGCTCTTGGCACTCGAAATGGCCGAGAGAATCGCCCGGGGGGCGTACTGCTTGGGGTCGAGCCCTATCTCCTGGAGGCTCTTCTTGAGAAGGCTTATCTGGTCATCGTCGTCATAAATCGTAAATTTGGAGTCGATGCCGATGGCCTTGCCTTCTATACGCAGTGTGCGGGCGCAGATGGCGTGGAAGGTGCCTAATGTTAAATCCTTGACCGACCCGCTGACCAGCCGGTTGAGACGCTCCTCCATCTCGCGGGCGGCTTTATTGGTGAAGGTAACGGCCATGATGCTACGGGGGTTGACCCCGCACACGCGTACGAGGTAGGCGACGCGGTGGGTGATAACGCGGGTCTTGCCGCTGCCGGGTCCGGCTAAAATGAGTACCGGGCCTTCAATAGCCTCTACGGCTTCTTTTTGGGCGGGATTAAGGTCGGCGAGGATGTCCACATCTTATTATAGCACTTATGGCAGGGTGGAGGCTATGTGAGCATTTGGGAAATATTTTTTAACCATACAATATTTCCAAATTCCCCCTGTTTAACCGACCCTATTTCACATTTATTTTGTCATCCCTTTTGAGAGAAGCAACTCTACGATATGTCCGATAATTATATAAAAGTTGCTAATCCCAAATAGTTAACCATCATAATGTGTCATTTTTACTATTGACTTTTTCCATGTTAGTTGTTATAATAGACTATTAATAGATGACAGTGTTTTTACTGTACTATAATATTGTCAAAGGAGATGCAGTCTATAATGCAAAACGAACATCGAGAACTTAACAAAGAACTAATGAAATTAATAGGAGAAAGCCAACCTAAAGAAGAAATAACCAATAAAGCTTGGGAGGTGAAGGCCATACTATCGAAGGCTTGGCAGGAATATCAAAGCGAAATTTTTCTGTTGGATACCATCATGAACAACTTAAAAATAGTTCCAGATTGGCCGCAAGGTTATTGGAACCCAGAAGCTGTGCCACCACGACCGGCTACTGTGGCTCCAAAACGCATTAAAGTATTACCCATCACAAACTCCAAGAGAATACTGGATATTGCTGAATATCTGAGAGCGGGCGGAAACACAAAAATAGCTGTCAAGGATATTGTTGAGCGTCTTCGTATACAGGGAGACCAGAGAAGCACCAAGAACATAGCAACAAGCGTAGGGAACATTCTTACGAGGTCGAACCAATGGAAGAGATGCGCAACAGGAGAATATGAATACATTGGAAATAAATCACAGGAAAGGCAGGAAGGAAAAGAGGAAGTAAAAAATCTAAAAAATAAGGAGTAGTGAGTCGACACCACTCCTTAATTATTATTTGTGGGGGAGTGATGGAATTGGCAGACATGGCAGGTTTGCAACCTGCTGGCTTCAACTGCCGTGGGAGTTCGAGCCTCCCCTCCCCCACCTAACTATTTATATTATCGTACCATAGAAGCCTTAAATGTCAAGCAAGGTAACCCTTAACTCACGTTTTCACACTCCACAGCCCGTTATTGTTGCTGCTTGCGCTTGGGTGGTCTCACGACGATTATGGGGATGTCGGTATCCAGCTGTAATACCTTGTAGGCAATACTGCCTATGGGTGAAAGCCCGACCCCCGTGCGCCCGTGTGATGACATGGCAATCATATCCGCGTGCATCTCCTCGGCTACCCTGACAATCTGATTCGGGATATCACCGAATTCTACTCTCACCCTAACTTTGATGCCCGCGCTCGCCTGTGTCTCCCCGGTGGTGTTCAGATATTCCATGAATTTTGTTCTTATGTTCTCATAATCTTCCTTCTGGTAGTAAACGTCGAAAGACTCGTCACGGATAGAAACGCTCTGGGAATATGGCGATAAGATGTGTAACAAGGTGACTTCCACAACAATATCTTTTGACAGCTTCGAGAGCAGGTCCTTCATGAACTGCAGGGCGGATTCGCCGACTTCCGAGCCATCCAGTGGAATGAGTATTCTTTCGTACACTTTGCCTCCTTGGTAATTTTTCGGTATCAGGTGAGTTCATTATAAACCTATGTGTGCTTTTGTCAATACAACAAACCCTCGCTTGAAGCTCAGGGCACCAACACGTTAAAATTATTATAGATAAGCATGAACACACCAACCTCCGTAACCGGCCGCCTCTCCCTGTCAGACCGCTTCCTGACGCTGTGGATTTTCCTGGCGATGGGACTGGGAGTGGGGCTGGGATATTTTATCCCCAGCGTGGCGGATTTCATCGGGT
>JAUWGD010000052.1 GCA_030606585.1 Dehalococcoidales bacterium
TAGAAACAACACTCGTTGTCAATTATTTTCGTTTCAATAACTTTCGTACTTATTTTTGAATTTGTTTACAAAATGTTTATGCCCCCTGCCTCGCTGTTTATTTTCTTTTCATACCTTCAGGTCTATACTAAGACGTCATAGAGATACATGGCGGTAAGGTTTTGTGAGAAATCCATACTTGTGTTACGGGGGTTTTAGAGACTTATGCTGGGCATGACGACAACCAATGATCCGGGTACCACGGGTGTCCGGGATATTGCCGAAGCCCTGGGCGGTGGCATCCATGAAGGCGCTCTGGTGTTGATAGAAGGTGAAGCCAAGACAGGCAAGAGCGTATTAAGCCAGCACATAGCCTATGGTGTCCTGCACTCCAAAGGGAGTGCCGTTGCCTATTATTCCTCGGAATATAATTCCGAGAAACTTATTGTGCAGATGGAAGCCCTGTCTCTGGATACTAAACATGACCTGGTGACCGACCTTTTCCGAATTTACAAGATGGGCTCTAAAAATGTCTTGAGGGATGCCGAGAAGTCTCTTCAGCTTATCATCGACCATATCGTAGAATTACCCTCACGGTTCAAATTGGTTATAGTAGACTCGCCGTCGGTGTATATGTCTCACGTCAGCCCGGTAATAAAGATTGACTTCTTGCAGGCCTGCAAGGAGCTGTGTGACCAGGACAGGTCAATTGCCCTGGTTCTGGATACCCATGTCTTCGAAAACAAGACACTCTTCCGCGCCTACGCGATGAGCGATTATTACCTCAGGCTCAGGTCGCAAGACAGTATGCTGGACACAGGCCAGATTGATACCCGTATCATCAAGACCCTGGAGGTAACCAAGATGGCCGGCGCGGAGCGCTGGGGACAGGAAGGCATTAAGTTTGAAATAAAACCCAACATGGGTATTCAGCTTCTTCCCTTCGTTCAGATTAAAGTCTAGCCTTTATTACCCCTCCGTACATTCTTTAAAGCCGTTCATTTGCCTCATCCTTTGTGGTATTATCTATCTGTGATCAACATGGTTATCGGGCGGTTGTAGAATGGCGTCGAGGGATTTATCATTATCTTCAATTACCGCAGGACTGAAGACCGCCTTTATCGGGCAGAGGGTTATCTATTATCCGCGCCTGCCCTCCACTATGGACACGGCCCGACTTGAAGCCCGGCGGGGAATTGTCGAAGGTACCGTTATCATCGCCGGGGAGCAAACGGAAGGCCGGGGCAGGATGCGGCGTACCTGGCTTTCACCTTCGGGGAACATCGCTATGTCAATCGTTCTCTATCCGGATATTAAAAGTCTGCCTTATCTGGTGATGATAGCTTCGCTGGCGGTAGCCCACAGTATTGAGACCGTCACCGAACTTAAAACACAGATAAAGTGGCCTAACGATGTCCTTATCCGCGGTAAAAAGGTCTGCGGTATTCTGATAGAGAATGAGGTAAAGCGGGGCAGGGTGGCTTATGCCCTTGTCGGCATCGGTATTAATATTAACCTGAAAGCTGCCGATATTACCGGGATATCGGGCACGGCTACCAGTCTTAAAGATGAACTGGAAAGGACAGTGCTGCGGGCGATTATTATCAGGTATCTCCTGACTGAGTTCGAGCGATTATATCTGCAGCTGCCTGCAGGAGAGTCTATTTATAAGGCATGGCGGGTTAGACTGGAAACACTGGGGAAAAGTGTTGAGGTAAAGACGGGCAGTGAGATTCTTGAGGGCATTGCCGAATCTGTCGATGAGAGCGGCGCCCTGATGCTCCGTCGCACCGACGGCACTCTGATTAAGTGCGTTGCCGGCGATGTTACCCTGCGTCATCAATAGTCCTGACTGCCGACTAAAAAAACGCAGGAGGGGGCATCGCCCCCTCCCTTTTTACTGTATGGCTCTATTTACTTCTTTTCTTCGGGTTTACCGCCGAATGCCTTAAGAAACTCTATGGGCAGCGGGAAGAGTATGGTGCTGTTCTTCTCGCTGGCTATCTCCGAAAGCGTTGACAGGTAGCGGAGCTGTATGGCCGAAGGTTCCTGGCCGATAATATGGGCCGCCTGCGCCAGCTTCTCTGAAGCCTGAAGCTCACCCTCGGCATGGATGATTTTCGCTCGCCTTTCTCTTTCGGCCTCGGCCTGGGCGGCCATTGACCGCTTCATTTCCTCGGCAAGCTCGACTTCCTTAATTTCCACGGTACTGACTTTGACGCCCCAGGGGTCGGTATGCTCATCGATGATTTTCTGAAGCATCTGATTGAGCTTTTCCCGCTTGGTCAGCAACTCGTCAAGCTCGGACTGCCCCAGTACGTTTCTCAATGTCGTCTGGGATATCTGTGACGTCGCCCTGATGTGGTCCAGCACCTTGACTACCGAAGATTCGGGGTCGACCACGCGGAAATAGACCACGGCGTTGACGCGGACGGTAACGTTATCTCTGGTGATGACTTCCTGCGAAGGAACGTCCATCGTCACGACACGCAGGTCTACCTTCACCATGCGGTCTATAAACGGGATGATGAGGAACAGGCCGGGTCCCTTGGCGCCGACCAGGCGTCCCAGGCGGAAAACAACGCCGCGCTCGAACTCGGTAACGATTTTCACGGTCATCGGGATGAGGATAAGAATAACGACAACAATAACACCTATGATGATTGGACTCATTTGTACACCTCCTTTATTATTTTATTATTTCTTGGTTACCATTAATTTTAAGCCATCGACCTTGGTTATAATCACCTCCTCTTCCAGTTCTATGTGGCCTTTGTCAGTTATGGCGGTCCAGCGTTCACCCTCGACGAGTACCACCCCCTTTGGCTCCAGGGCCACTTCGACTACTGCTGTTCTACCCACGAGTTCTTCTCTTCCGACGGCTATCTTCTTCTGGTGGGCGCGTATCGACCAGATAACCACAAAGACCAGTAAGATAACGACAATAATTGCTATCACGACTATGAACCAAACAGGCATGTAAAGAGACCCCCTTCGTTGTTGATACCGGTTATTTGCCCGGTTGCTTTTTATTTACGTACAGGACCAGGCCATCCACCCTGCTGATAATGACTTCTTCCCCGGGTTTTATTTCGCCTTCTTCGGAGACGGCATTCCACCGCTCTCCCTTGTAAAATACGGTGCCCTCGGGATTCAGGGCGATTTTCACCGCGGCTGTTTTACCTATCAATTCCTCGCGCCCGGTCTTGGCCTGCCTGCGGTGGATACTAACGGCACGATGGATGACGAAGCTGAGAGCACCGGTAATAATTATAGTCACGGTGGCAATAAGCCACGGGTCTACCCTGAACACGGGAGATGCCCCCTGGAACAGGATTAGCGAGCCGATAACCAGCGCCACTACGCCACCGACGGTAAATATCCCGAAGGTAGTTGTGAGCACCTCACCGACGAAGAGTCCGATGGCCAGGACGATGAGTAGTATCCCGGCGTAGTTCACCGGCAGCACTCCCAGCGAGTAAAATGCCAGCAGCAGGCTGACGCCGCCGACCACTCCGGGGAAAATAAGGCCGGGATTGAATATCTCCACCATGATGCCCAGCGTGGCTACACTGAGCAGTAAATATGCTATATTGGGGTCGGCGATGGCGTACAGGAAACCCTCGATGGTCCGCATGGGGACATCATTTATAATGGCGTTGGCGGTCTGTAGCGTCACTACCTCGTTGTTGAGCATGGTTACCTGCCGCCCGTCCAGCTGAAGGATAAGTGTTTCGAGGTCGGGGGCGACCATATCGATAACGTTAAGGTCCAGGGCTTCGCGCTCGGTGGCGGAAACGCTTTCCCGCACGGCGTTTTCCGCCCATTCCATATTGCGCCCGTGAGTCGCGGCGAGACTCCTGATATAGGCGGCGGCATCATTGACCACCTTCGCCTCCATGGTCTCGGACATGCCGGCTTCACCTTCTTCGCTTATGGCTACCGGGTGGGCGGCACCGATGGCGGTATTGGGCGCCATGACGGCCACATGCGCGGCTATGGTGATAAAGACCCCGGCCGAGGCCGCCCTTGCCCCCGACGGAGCGACGTATACCACGACCGGCACGCGGGAGTTGACCATAAGCTGGATGATATCACGCATGGCGGTATCCAGTCCGCCGGGTGTGTCCATCTGGATTATCAAAGCCTGCGCGCCGTTGTCTTCGGCCTGTTCGATACCACGTTCCACGTAGTCGATTAACACGGGATTGATAGTCCCCTTGATGGTGATGACGTCAACGTGGGGAGTCTGTGCGTAGACACTCGCACCTATAGATAGGCCCAGCAGCAGGATTACCAGCGCCAGTATTATTCGCCTGATTTTAATCATAACATGAAACCTGTGGAATTTATCTCATTATAATTGTATAACAGTTTTAATGCAATTGAAAACGCGCAACTTTGCGGGGCGTCTAAGAGGGGCGTCAGCCCCTCTTAAAAATTCTTCCCCCTCTCCTTGATATGAGAGGGGGATACAGGGGGTAAGGTAGATAAGCATTGAATAGCTGCGTAAATTAGTGTAAATTAGTATAGTATTTATGTTCTAACAATGTGAGGAAAAAGCGTGAAAATCCAGAGATGTAAAGGTATGCGGGACCTCTCTCCGGCGGAAATGACGGCATTCCACCTGGTGGAGGGGATATGCCGCGATATCTGTTCCGGGTGGGGATATAAAGAGGTCAGGACACCCACCATAGAGTACCTGCACCTCTTTACCTCGGCGGGGACGCTGACTCCCGGCATGCTGGGCAAGGTGTATTCCTTTCTCGACTGGGATGGCTGGAGTGGGGAGAGGGTGGTGCTGCGTCCCGACGGAACTATCCCGGTCGCCCGACTTTATACCGAAAGCTTGCAGGGTGAACTGGCCAGGCTCTTTTACACCACGAATATATTTATTTTTGAAGAGGCCGGGGAGAAAACCAGGGAGAGATGGCGGTGCAGCACCGAGCTTATCGGGGCCGGGTCGGCCACGGCCGAGGTCGAGCTGATAGCCTTGTCCCTGGAAGTCCTGAAAAAACTGGGGCTAAAAGGGGTGGAACTGCGGCTGTCACACGCCGGTCTGATTAAGGCGTTACTGGTAAAACTCGGTCTCAGCCCGGAAGAGCAGAGTCGCATGTTCGGCCGTATTCTGGACGGCGATAATAAAGTGCTGGCAGAAGTCAGCCGGGAATCGCCGGAGGTCGGCAATACTCTGAAGCCTTTCCTGAGTCTGAAAGGGCAATCACCCGGGTTTCTCAGAAACCAGAAGGCTCTCCTTGCACGTAATATGCTGGAAATCCGCCAGTACCTCGATGAATTTCTAAAGACCGTTGACCTTCTGGATGAACTGGGGGTGAAGTATCAGATTAACATCGCTTCCGGCGCCGGGTTTGAATACTATACCGGTATTATCTTCCAGCTTTTCATAGGTAAAGAGAAAGTAGGCGGGGGAGGCCGGTACGATGCCCTTATTCCGTCCATGGGGGGTGGGGACGTGCCCGCCTCCGGCTTTGCCCTGTATCTCGACCGACTGATGGACCTGGTGAAAGCGGAGTCTTTCGTAAAAGCAGTTCCGGAAAGAGTCCTGGTAAGGGCAAAATCCGGCGGTGCTGTGAAAGAGGCTTTTAAGGCAGCCGATAAACTGCGTGAAGCCGGCTATGTCGCCGAGATTGACCTCGACGGCAAGAAGAGCGATGCGCGTTGGATAATCGAGGTACAGAGCGAGGCGCCGAAGTTTACGCTGATTGACGCCGAGACGAAGAAGAAGACTGAAGCCTCGACTGTGAATGAGGTTCTAAAACGACTGGAGGGGGAAGGTGGCGATTAAGATAGCCCTGCCTAAAGGGCGTTTATTGAGAAAGACAGCGGCCATGCTTCAGAAAGCCGGCTGGGGCCTTGATGAATATACATCGAACATGGGTTTCTACCGGCCGAAATCGCAGAAGTTCCCGGACGTTCTGATAAGGGTATTCCACGAGAAGGATATACCCATCCAGATAGCTATGGGGAACTACGACATGGGCATATGCTGCCTGGACTGGATAGAAGAACTGCTGGTTAAGTATCCCAGCAGCGACCTGGTCAAGGTGCAGGACCTTATGTACGGCGGCGGCGCTTTATATATAGCGGCGGCTTCATTGCCGGAAGACCTGCGGCAAAACGGGACTCCGGTGCGTATTGCCAGCGAGTACCCCAACCTGGCGGAGGCTTTCGCCTTGAGGAAGCGCATGAGTCGATTCAGCATCTTCCCGGTTTGGGGAGCCGCCGAGGCTTACCCGCCGGAAAATGCGGATATGGTTTTGGTTTCGGCCAAGGCCGGCGCGGAACTGGCAGGCTACGGCATGGTGCCGGTGAACAGGATGCTCGATTTCAGCGCCTTTCTCATCGCCAATAAAAACAGCTGGGAGACCAAGAACCTTGATAAGCTGGTAACGTCCATCTGCGATACGCTGGCGGAGGTGGAAAAGAAGGCAGTCGTCGAAGAGGAAATCGGCGCGGCAGAGATATCCGCGCGAAAGCGTGCTGGTAAAACAGCCGGGGATACCGTCAGGCTGGCTCTCCCCGACGGGCACCAGCAGCAGCCTACTGTTAATCTTTTAAACAGGGCGGGTATCGGGATTGACGATTATCCTTCAGAGACAGGCAACCGCAGACCCAGGATTAACATCGACGGTATAATGGTCAAGGTTATCCGGCCTCAGGACATGCCGTTACAGGTAGCCAACGGAAATTTCGACTTGGCGGTTACGGGTCGGGACTGGCTGACTGAGCACCTGGATCAGTTCCCGTCGAGTCCGGTTAAAGAGCTTCTGGACCTGAAGTCCAGTAAGGTCAGGATTGTGGCCGTCGTCAGCCGGGAGCTTCAGGTCGAAGATACCGGCGGTCTGCGTCAGCTCATCGCCGCAAGAGAAGAGTCTTTCCGGGTTGCCTCGGAGTACGTGAATATCGCGGACAAGTACGCCCGGGACAATCACCTCGGGCAATACCGGGTAATTCCCACCTGGGGAGCTACCGAGGCTTTCCTCCCGGAAGACGCCGACCTGCTTATAGAGAATACGGAAACAGGCAGGACTATCGCCCGGCACAACCTTAAGATAATCGATACGCTTTTTGAGTCGACGGGCTGCCTTATCGGCAATACGGACTCCGTATCCGCCGCTAAAGGTAAGCGAATTGAGGCTGTTGTAAAAAGACTGCGGGCGGTTGTGGAGGATAACTAAATGAGAATCATCGAAGGATATAATTCGGCTAAGTCGGCATTGTCGCGGCAGACTCCAAAAGAGTCGCCGGACAGTGACGAACGCGAACGCACAGTCAGGCAAATCGTCAACGACGTGCGTGACAGGGGCGATGCTGCTCTTTTTGAGTACACCGAAAAGTTCGACGGCGTTAAATTGACCTCGCTGGAGGTAGATAAAGAGCAGATAGAGCGGGCTTATAAAGAGTTGGATGCCGGGCTGCTATCCGCCCTGAAACTGGCGACGGAGCGTATCACCAATTTCCACACCGAGCAGAGAAACAGTCTCCTGCGCGAGAGCTCCAGGTCTAATCTGGGCTGGCTGATACGCCCGTTACAGCGGGTCGGCGTGCATGTCCCCGGTTTCCAGGCGCCGCTGCCGTCGTCGCTGCTGATGACGGCAGTCCCCGCCAGGGTAGCCGGTGTTAAAGAGGTCATTATGGTTACACCTCCGGGAAAGCAGGGCGAAGTTTCGCCGGTAACGCTGGCTGCGGCGAAGATTGCCGGGGTCGACCGTCTTTTCTCTATCGGCGGCGCTCAGGCTATTGCCGCCCTGGCCTTCGGCACCGAGTCTGTCCCTGCCGTAGATAAGGTCTGCGGGCCGGGAAACATATATGTGTCCCTGGCAAAGAAGATGGTCTATGGAGAGGTCGGCATCGACGGACTATACGGACCGAGCGAGGTTATCATCATTGCCGATGAAACGGCCAATCCGGAATACTGCGCCGCCGACCTTCTGGCACAGGCCGAGCATGGCTCGCTGGCTTCGGCTATCCTGATAGCTACCTCGCGGCAACTCGCCGACCAGGTGAATAAGGAAATCGAGCGGCAGATGGCTGCCCTGCAGCGTAAGGAAATCACCGCCGAGTCGCTGGAGAGCCGG
The DNA here is from genome assembly GCA_030606585.1 of Dehalococcoidales bacterium. Lineage (GTDB taxonomy): Bacteria > Chloroflexota > Dehalococcoidia > Dehalococcoidales > RBG-16-60-22 > JAFGPF01. Next base: position 8,079 of record JAUWGD010000052.1, read on the forward strand.
GGGTTGATAGCCGTAGTGGAAAATATCGGGGAGGCTATCGAGCTGGCTAATCTTTACGCTCCGGAGCACCTGTGTCTCGTCGTGAAAGACGCGGCCGACTACGTTGAAAAGATTGAAAACGCCGGGTGCCTGTTCGTGGGGGAAAAATCTATCGAGGTACTCGTCGATTACGTAGCCGGGCCGAGTCATGTCCTGCCCACGGAAGGGACGGCGCGGTTCAGTTCGCCGCTGAATATCTGCGATTTTGTTAAGATTATCACTCTCGTTAACACTGGTGAGCGGGATATAGAGCAACTGGGTGAAGCGGCGTCGATTATCGCCAGGGCTGAGGGTCTTGACGCCCATGCCCGGGCGATTGAGAAGCGACTCGAAGATATGAACCGGGGAGGCAGTTAAGTGGATTCCGATGGAATAGAAAAGTTAATACGCCCGAATTTGGCGGGATTTACCGGCTATAGCGCCAGCACCTCGCCGGACACGCTGGCGGGCAAGGTTGACGTGCCTTTGGATAGTATCATCAAGATGAACGCCAACGAGAATCCCTACGGCTGCTCTCTGAAAGTCCTTCAGGCGCTGGCGGATTGCTCGCACTTTCACATTTACCCCGACGACGGACAGCAGGAGCTGCGCAAACTGCTGGCGGGGTATGCCGGCGTCGATGTGGAGAGTATCGTGGTAGGGCATGGCAGCAATACCCTTATCGACCTTATCGTAAGGCTTTTCGTAGGGCCGGGTGATGAGGTGATTAACTGCGTGCCTACTTTCGATATTTACCGTTTCAGCACGGAGATATGCGGCGGCACCGTGGTTAACGTTAAGAGAGATAACGATTTCGCGGTGGATATTCCGGCGGTGAAGAAGGCTATCAACGATAAGACCAGGCTGATATTTCTGGCCACCCCCAATAATCCCAGCGGCAATGTAATGCCCCGGCGGGACGTCGTCGAAATTATCGAGACGGGCGCGCCCGTGGTGGTCGACGAAGCCTACTACGAGTTCAGCGGCGAGACGGTGATGGAGCTAACCGCCCGCTACAAGAACCTCATGGTACTGCGTTCGTTCAGCAAGTGGGCGGGACTGGCCGGATTAAGGGTAGGCTACGGCGTTTTCCCGCCGAAAATTGCCGGTTACCTGATGGCGATTAAGATTCCGCACAACGTGAGCGTGGCTGCGGAGGTTGCCGTGCGGGCGTCACTGGCCGACTTGGACTACCTTCAGGGCAGGATTAAAGATATAGTTAACGAGCGGGAGAGGCTATATGGCGAGCTTCAAAAATTACCGTGGCTGAAACCGTATCCGTCTCAGGCTAACTTCATTTACTGTGATGTTCTCAAAGGAAGCGCCGACGCACTGTATAAAAAATTGCAGAAAAAGGGAATCCTCGTCCGTTACTTCGATAATCCGCTCCTTAAAAACAGCATTCGCATCAGCGTGGGCAAGCCCGCGCACACCAATGCCCTGATGAAAGCCCTCCGCGAACTGGAATAACCCCCCTTCAGCTATCTGAGATAACAAATTTACTCGTATATATCCCTGGCATATCTATGTTAAAATAGTAACATATTCGCTCGATTAGCTATTGACAAACATAAATAAACTGTTATAATAGTTAACAGTAAGTATTAAGGAGATAGCAATGGACTCAACCGATGAAATACTTAAAAAAATTATACAGATGCAAAATAGTGAAGGTTTTTCCGATCAGCAGATGGCTGATAAAATAGGGTGCAGCCGGCCGCTTTACCAGAGAACGCGCACCCGTAAAATCCCGGTCGGCGGTATGTTTCTCAAGGGTGCCATGAAGTTGCTGGTCGAGGAGGTGGTTGAAGGCAGGAAAGCCGTTATACAGCGAAAAACCAGAGAAACGAATATCAATCTGGAACTGGATATAGATGGAAAAGGACAATGGGATATCAATACGGGCATACCTATCTTCGACCATCTGTTATCGGCAATGATGAAACACGGATTATTTGACATAAAATTAACAGCTATCAGTAATGATGATGACACGCATCACATCGTGGAAGACGTGGCGATTTGTTTGGGGCAGGCCTTCGGCGAAGCACTGGGAGAAAAGAAGGGCATCGTACGCATGGCTGAGGCTACGGTGCCTATGGATGAAGCATTGGCTACAGTAATAGTAGACATCAGCGGCAGGGGATATACGGTACTGGACCTGAACTTTGCCGGTAATGATATGCCCGGCTTTCCTACCGACCTTGTCCGTCACTTCCTGGAATCATTCGCGATTGAAGCCCGGTTGAACCTGCACGCGTCGATTATCCGGGGCACCAACGACCACCACAAGGCGGAAGCGCTCTTTAAAGCTCTGGGACGGGCGCTGGACGCTGCCACTATGATTGACCAGCGTATCAGCGGAGAACTGCCCAGCACCAAAGAGTATCTGGAAGGCTAGGGGTTATCCAGAATAGCTAGTTGCCGACCCGTTATTTT
>JAUWGD010000173.1 GCA_030606585.1 Dehalococcoidales bacterium
AACGAATACGTGGAAAGCGACTGCATAATTGTCGGCGGGGGCCCCAGCGGACTGGTCGCCGGACGTGATATCGCCAGGGCCGGTAAAAAGGTGGTACTGATAGAACGCAACAACTACCTCGGAGGCGGTTTCTGGAGCGGGGGTTACTTCATGCCCAAGGTAACGGTAAGGCATCCCGGTGAAAAGATTCTCGATGAACTAAGCGTGCCCTATAAAGTCGTCAGCGAGGGTTTGGCCGTCTGCGATGCCCCCCACGCCTGCTCCGCCCTCATTGCCGCCGCCTGTGCTGCCGGCGTAATGGTTTTTAACATGACCATGCTAGAAGACCTGGTAGTCAAGGAGGGAAAGGTATGCGGGGCCGTTATAAACTGGTCGCCGGTGGCTTCGCTGCCGCGGCAGGTAGCCGCCCTGGACCCGGTAGCCATCGAGGCGCCGGTGGTGATAGACGCCACCGGGCACGATGCCAGCGTCGTCAAAAAGCTGGAGCAGCGCGGCCTGATTAAGATGAAGGGCGAAGGCGCCATGTGGATTGAGAAGTCGGAAGACCTTATCGTGGAGCATACCGGGGAGTGTTTTCCCGGTTTAATCGTCACCGGCATGGCGGTCGGCGCCGTCTACGGACTGCCCCGAATGGGCCCCACCTTCGGCTCCATGTTCCTATCGGGTGAAGCCGCGGCTAGAGTCACCCTTGAGAAATTGAAATAGGAGAAACTGACATGAGTACCGAGATGACTGAAAATACCAGTTGTTGTTCCGATAGCGGTTGCGGCTGCCGACTGGACGTTTACCCGACATCCAGAAAATGCCCCGACTGCGGTAAGCGTTTACGCCTGACCGGTCGCGCCCAGCAGCTTGAACTCCGACTAGCCTGCCAGAACTGCGGTTACGCCAGCCACATGCTATCCCAGGAAGAGATTGGCGAACTACTGTAGATTAAGCCAAGAGCAGCGTACTTGAAGGTTGACCGCCCGCTGGAATGAATGACACACCATATCTCCGCCACATCCATTTCTTTTTTAAATAAATAATAGGAGATGAATTGAAAGTATTAGTCGCCATGAGCGGCGGCATCGATTCCTCCGTGGCCGCGGCTCTGCTTAAAGAAGAAGGCTATGAAGTCATCGGCACGACCATGCAGGTTATATCATCGGGCAACAGTGACACCGGCGCCGATACTCATGCCAGGCAGGTAGCTCATAAGCTGGGAATACCCCACCATGTCATGGACTTCAGGGGCATTTTTACCGACCGGGTTATTGACGATTTCTGCCGTGAGTACAGCCGGGGCAGGACACCCAATCCCTGCGTACTCTGCAACAGGGACATCAAGTTCGGCGTTTTAAGAGAACGGGCTTTCGAGATGGGCGCCGACTTCATCGCCACGGGACATCACGCCAGGGTCGAGCGGGACGAAAACAGCGTCAACTATCTGCTTAAGAAGGGGGCCGATAAACGGAAAGACCAGTCCTATTTCCTCTGCCGGCTTGACCAGGAACAGTTGAGTCGCGCCATGTTTCCGGTCGGCAACCTGACCAAGGAGAAAGTGAGGCAAATAGCCGGTGAACTGGGCCTGTCCGCGGCAAATAAGCCGGAAAGCCAGGAAATCTGCTTTATCCCCGATGACGACTACGCCGGGTTTCTGGAAAACCGGGCTCCCGGAACAGCCGGACCGGGGCCGATACTCGACCGGGAAGGAAATACCCTGGGAGAGCACCGTGGGATTATCTACTATACCGTAGGCCAGCGCAAGGGATTAAATATAGCCGCCGCCGAGCCGTTGTATGTCACCGCTATCGACGCCGGGAGAAACGCCGTCATCGCAGGCACTAAAGACCAGACATACGGCACGGAACTGGTAGCCGGCAACCTGAACTGGATAGCCATGCCCGCACCGGAGTCAGCTATTAAAGTCAAAGCCAGGATAAGATACCGCCACGCGGAGGCGGAGGCAATCGTAAGTCCGCTGGATGATAATAGTGTTTATGTAAAGTTTACCGAGCCGCAGATGGCCATCACCCCCGGCCAGACGGCCGTTTTTTACGACGGTGATACCGTCATCGGCGGCGGTACGATAATGAGACAGGGAAGGTAATATGACCACGATAATCGCTGTTTGCCGGAGTGAAAAGAAGGGTACGAAAAAGAAACCCGTAGCTGTAGTTACGATAAAAGAGAATCACGGCGTCGTCGGCGACGCTCATGCCGACGGCACCACCCACCGCCAGGTAAGCCTGCTGGCCATCGAGAGCATCGATAAGATGCGCGGCAGGGGCTTCGATTTACAGCCGGGGGACTTCGCGGAAAATATCACCACACAGGGCATAGACTGGGTATCGCTGCCCATCGGCACGAAAATCGCGCTGGGCGATGAAGCCGAGCTGGAGATGACCCAGATAGGCAAGGAATGCCACGCCGCGTGCGCCATACGCAAGCAGGTGGGCGACTGCATCATGCCGCGGGAAGGAATTTTTGCCAAGGTGATACAGGGCGGTGATGTTAAAGCGGGCGATACTATTAAGATAGCGGAATGAGAAATGAAAGATAAGATACTGAAGAAAGTAGAATACACCAGAGTCAACGGCGGATGCACCGCGTCGAGCGAAAGAATCGTCAGGGAGACCGCCCTATCGATTAACATCGACGGGGAGCCTTTCGCCACGGCGATGCTCATGGCCACGATGGAAAAGGAGTTCGTCGTCGGGCACCTGTTCGCGCAGGGATTCATCGACAGCGCGGGGGATATAGCCTTGCTAACCATCGAAAATAACGTCGCCGGGATAACACTGTCGGGGAAAAAGAGAAAGGCAGCACCGGAAACAGTACGTTCCGACCTTAAGGTGACTAAAGAAGATGTATTCGACTGCGTTCGGGCGATATTAAAGTCGGCAGTCTTCACCGAGACCGAGGCAGTGCACTCCGCCGGGATTTTTCTTTACGGGAAAAAGCCTGCCTGCATCACGGAAGACCTGGGCAGGCACCACGCCTTGGACAAGGTAATCGGCTACGGACTGCTCCATAATATCGATTTCAGTAAAATGCTGGCGGCCTCCACGGGCAGGCAGCCATCCGAGATGATTTTAAAGTGCCAGAACGCCGGTATCCCGATAATCGCCACCAAGGGAGTGCCCACCGCTTTAGCCGTGGAAATGGCCGGGGAGGCGGGGATAACGATTGCCGGGCTGGTACGGGGCGATACCATGATAGTCTATTCCCACCCGGAAAGAATAGAGTGACGATATGAGTAGTAATTCTTCATCTTCAAGCTCAAAAATGATGGAATGCCGGAAACTGGCCGGCGGTAGGTTCTCCGGGGCTGAGGTCAGCGTGATAATCGAAAAAGAACTGGCGGTATTCGTTAACGGCACGCACCTGGCCACCGCTTCTATTGTCCCCGGCATGGAAAGAGAATTCGTCACCGGTTACCTGTTCGGCCAGGGATTT
>JAUWGD010000157.1 GCA_030606585.1 Dehalococcoidales bacterium
ATGATATCTATTCCCACCCAAACCGCCCCAGAAATCCCTCTCATTCTCCCTTTACCAAAGGGAGAAGCTATTTTATTTCCGCTCCCTTTTAAGTTTCCCCCTTTGTAAAAGGGGGATTAAGGGGGATTTTAATTCCCCACCCCCAGTGGAGCGTCTAAGAGGGGTGAAACCCTTCTTTCTTTATTTCCCCCTTCCCTTCATAAATCACTAAGGGAAGGGGGTTCACCCTGAAGGCTCACCCTGAAGGGACACAGGGGTTCACCCAGAAGAGTTCACCCTGAAGGGGATAGGTTCACCAAAGTAAAGGGGGTGAGGTAAAATAAAATCTCAATCCAGCAGGATATTCTTTCCTTCATGTTGTATAATGTCTCTAATCGGCTAAAGGAGGATTTCAGCCATGTGGGGATGGTTTATTGATAACAGCGTCTGGATTCTCATTCTCGCCAGCGTACTGGTGGTTTTACTCCTCTTTTTCAATGACAGGGTTCGCAAATTTCTTACCAGGGTAGAGCCGGATAAATTACAGAAGAAAATATGGGGCAATATTTCCACTATCTTCTGGACCATTGAGGGCATCGCCATCGTGGTTATGATGCTGGCATTTTTCGCCCTCGCCCTCTCACGGGAAGGGACCCGCGCCCTCGTCGTGCCGGATATGGTCAAGGAATGGTTCCTGGCCCACGGCCTGACGATTGTCATCATCATGGTGGTGGGTATTGTCATCTGGATTATCATGAAACAGGCTATCCCGCCGCTGGTACGCCGTGTCATGTCGCGACCCCGCAAAGGTGAGGGCCGTGAGGAACTCACCAAACGGGCCAATACTCTTCAGGGCGTCTTCTTGGGTATCGGCAGGATTATTATCATTCTCCTGGTAATATTCATGATAATGTCTGAACTGGATATAGCCATCGGCCCCATATTAGCCGGTTTCGGCGTGGCCGGTATCGCCGTTGGCTTCGGCGCGCAGTACCTGATAAGAGACCTGATTGCCGGCGTCTTTATCCTCATAGAGAACCAGTACCGCGTCGGCGATGTCGTCAAGGTGGCTGGCATTATCGGGCTGGTGGAAGAAATTAATCTCAGAAAGACGATACTGCGCGACCTCGATGGCATCGTGCACCACGTGCCCAACGGTGAGATTAAAGTGGCCAGCAATTACACGCGGCACTTCGCCAGGGTCAATTTGGATATTTCCGTGTCCTATGATACCGACCTTGATTATGCCATCGAGGTAATCAACCGGGTCTGTCAGGAAATGGCCGAAGAAGAACAGTGGAGTAAAGTTCTCAGGTCGGTGCCCAAGGTGCTCAGGGTGAACAAGCTCGGCGATTCCGGTATAGATATCAAGATAATCGGTGACGTGAAGCCCCTGGAGCAGTGGAATGTCATGGGGCAGCTGAGACTTCGCATCAAGAAAGAGTTCGATAAGTTAGGCATCGAGATACCCTGGCCTCATACCAAGGTTTACTTCGGCAACAAGCCGGGGGATGAATAAACAGATTTACTCGTATAAACACAAAGCCCGACAGCGTGGACTTTACAGGTAGTAATTAATTACGCTGTCGGGCTTTTTAACAATAATTGCGGTACTTAAGCGGAGCCTCCGGCGATATAATCGTGCAAATAGCGGACCTGCGTATGACACTCGGTAAGCCGTTCCTCGATAACATCTCTTATGGACAGCATCCCGACAACTCTGGGCCCGCCCATTACCGGAAGGTGCCTGACGTTTTTTTCGGTCATTGTTTTCAATATTTCCTCTAACTCGTCTTCCGGGACACCCACGATTACTTCCGCGGTCATCAGGTCTCTGACCTTTGCGTTCAAAACGTCTTTACTGCGATTATGCAGCCCTTTGAGAATATCTCGCTCGGAGATAATTCCCACCAGCTTACCTTCTGCTTCGCATACCGGCAGGGCACCGATTTTATGGTCGAAAAGTAAATCTATGGCCTGTTTGACGGTATCGTTAGGTCCTGCCGTTACAAGCTCTCGTCCGTTAATCCTGGATATATCCTTTATTTTCATAATGCCCTGACCCCCTTCGCTACTATATATATATTTTACCAAATATGTAACGATTCTACTAGCCTGTCAGGGATTTTGTATGTGACTTTTATATCATTAATCGACCTTACCAGGCGTGGCGAGAGTGGAAAAAATAAAAAATCACCGGTTATCTGGGAAAATGGTCGGTTTTTCAGATAGCTCGCGGCGATTTATGGAGAACTCTTGAAGACCAGGCAGATATCGCTGTCGGTTTCGGTAACCACTTTTTCCACCAGGGGCACGTTGCGCAGTATATCGAGCAGCGGCAGCGGTTCCTCGACGTCGAATAACACCAACATCTCTTTTTCCGAAGCGCTTTCCTGGAGGTACTTGATGCTGGGTATATGGACCAGGTACTTTTTCAGCTGTTTCATGTACCGGTAGTCGAACGATGATGATATCGTCCTCATCTCAATCTGGCCGCTGTATAGAGCGCGGTTACTGTTATTGCCACCGGAATTCTCATCAATTAAGCGTACTTCCAGGGTGGGATTGCCGTATGCCTCTCTGCTTGCAGCCGTAGGCTCCGGTGCGGGTTCTTGTTCCGGCTCTATCATCGTGGACTCTCCGAGTTTCCTCTGTGTCTCCGTAATAGCTCTGGCCAGTTCACCGGTTTCTGCCCGTAGCCTCTCCTCGAATTCGCTTATCGTATTCCTGGCCCTGTTAACGATATCCGTGACAATCCGGTTGATTTCCGTACTGCTCGTGGCTATTTCCGCCATCATTTTATCCGCTTTTTCCCGCGCCTCGGTGATTACCCGGGATGATTGCTCCCTGGCCTCCTGCCGGCATATCTCCGTTATTTCTCCTATGAGCTGCTCGGCTTCCTGTTTAGACGTGGCAAAGGCGTTATTTCTTTCCTTTTCGGCTGCCTGCGCGGCCTGAACAATGATATTTTCGGCCTCTTTTTTCGCTTTGCCTATTATTTTTTCTACCTGCGCCCGGGTCTTTTGCTTGGCTTCTCTCTTGATGCCGGTTTCCGCATGGCTGATTAGCTCCTGAGCTTTACGTTTGGCCTCTTTGATGATTTCAACGGACTCTTTATCGGACGGCCATATAACCTCGATAGGTTTCGCGGCTGGCTCCGGCTGGACCTGTGAGGTGGTTTCTTCGGGCTCGTGAGAATCGACCTCGGTAGAGATATCGGCATCATCGGGTTCATCGGCAACATCGGCGACATCGAGGACATCGGTTATACCGTGAATGGACTGGAGATTTTGTTCCGTCTTCCGCGTAATCTCATCTATCTTGGCGCGGTACTCGTCAAAAATCCTGGTGAATTCGTCGCCGTTAGGTTGTGCGTCGTTCGCTGATTTGTCCATATCACCTGACTCTCCGACTGAGGTTTAAGGGTATTCGGAAAATTATAAATTATATTGTATATATATTTTACCTCATTTTCCCCGAGCCTGATATAGCTAGATAGTACCATGTAGTAATATATAACCCCGTACTTAGGTAAGATATGGCGAGTTGAACCCCCTTACCAATATCTCCTATATCGCGGTATGACTAATGGGCCATATACATAAGTCCACTTTGAGGGTTAAAATTAATATAAGGGATTTTTCTAGCAGGATAGCGCTGTGATAGAAGTGACGGACCGGGCAAAAGAGGAGCTGAAAAAGCTGCTTGTAACCAGTGTTGACTGGCCCGGGGCGCGTTTACGGCTTTTAGACCGGGGCCAGGGAAAACTTGGACTCGGCGTAGATATTGAAAAAGAAGGCGACCGGGTAGTGGAGTATGAG
>JAUWGD010000139.1 GCA_030606585.1 Dehalococcoidales bacterium
TGAAGGTAAGCTATCTGATGTGTCGCCATCGTTCCCATGGTAAAGGTATTAGCGGCGGAAAAGCCCCCTATCAGCCAGGCCGTCGGCTCTTTCATCACCTGCTTAATACTCCAGCCACTGGCTTTTTGCTCCGTCGCCGCCTGAGATTCCGCCACCTCTAGCTCTGAAAAAGCGTCGGCCGGCATACCGTCCGGCGTTTGTCCCATGTCTTCCGGCTTGTTTCTGACCAGAATTACGCTACCGAGTAATACCCCTAACAATATTATTACCCCCGCCAGCACCAGCCAGGTCTCTCGCCATCCTATGGCAGAGATAAGGGATGTCGTTAACGGTGGGAAAACGAAACCGCCCAGGCCCGCGCAAGCGATAAATATCCCCAGCGCCAGGGAACGCTTCTTAATGAACCAGTTGTTGGCAACCGTGGTGCAGGATATATAACCCCCGAAACCGCCCCCTATCCCGACCAGTATATATAAGATATACATATGCCAGACTTCCTGAACGAAGTAGACCCCGGCTATCGCCAGTCCTGCCAGCAGGTTGCCCGTGATGAGGGTGATTCTCGGCCCCAGCCTGGCCACGAGAACGCCGTACAACGGACTGGGTATTCCGAAGGCCATAATGCCCGCTGCCAGCGCCCCCGCCACCATCGCCCGGCTCCAGCCGAACTCGACGGTTATCACAGGCAGCAGCACACCGAACGAATTTACGAAGACCCCGCCGACGACGAATATCACGAGCGCTACGCCGGCAAGCGCGAACCAACCGTAAAAGACCCTGTCCGTTCTGCCGGTTACAGTTTCAGGCACCATCGACAATACATCCCTGCCATGTTTCTTTCCATGAATTATTTAGGGCTTATCCCTGTGAGCCTGTTCCGGAAACCGGAAACAACTCGGGGAAATGATTGAGGACTCTCGGTACAAATGGACCGATACTTTAATTAATTATACTTCCACCGGCTGTTTCACCGCAAATCGGAAAAATCCGTTTCAGCCCGAGTTCAATCGCGGTTTTTCCCGCGTCAACGCTGTGCTATAATGATTTAAAACCGGCGCCGGAAGTATAATGTTTACCCACCTTCACGTTCACACCGAATACAGCCTGCTCGACGGGATGTGCCGCATCCATCAGCTGGTTAACAAGGCTAAAGAACTGGGCATGGACAGCCTGGCGATAACCGACCACGGCGTCATGTACGGAGTAATCGAGTTCTACCAGGCCGCCCGGGAAGCCGGCATCAAACCAATCATCGGCTGCGAAATTTACATCGCTCCTAACGGCCGGCTCAGTCGTAACGCCGGGGATAAAACCAACTATCACCTTATTCTACTCGCTAAAGATATAACCGGCTATCATAACCTCATTCAGCTCACGACCAAAGCCCACCTTGAGGGGTTTTACTACAGACCCAGGGTGGATAAGGAGTTGCTGGAACAGCATAAAGAAGGGCTTATCGCCCTGAGCGCCTGCCTCGCCGGAGAGATACCCCGGCTTATTTTAAGTCGTCAATACGACGAAGCCAAAGAGGAAGCCCTCTGGTATAAACAGACCTTCGGCGATTTCTACCTGGAACTCATGAAACACCCCATCGCCGAACTGGAAGGGGTAAACAATTACCTCATACAGATGAGCCAGGAACTCAATATTCCGCTGGTAGCGACCAACGATACCCATTATATTAACCGCGAGGATGCATCCGCCCACGATTTACTGCTCTGCATCGGCACCAACACCACCATTCATGACGAGAAACGGATGAAGATGGCGGGAGACACCTTCTATCTCAGGAGCCCCCAGGAGATGGCGGAGCTTTTCAAGGATACCCCCCAGGCGCTGGAAAACACCGAAAATATCGCCGCAAAATGCAATCTCGACATGGAGTTCGGACGACTGCACCTGCCGGAGATTGAGCTGCCGGAAGGTAAAACCCCCGACCAGTTCCTGGCCGACCTCTGCCATGAGAGCCTCCGGCAGTACTACCCCAACCCTACCCCAGAGATTGAGCAGCGCCTGGAATACGAGCTTGACGTTATCGAAAAAACCCAGTTCGCTAACTACTTTCTCGTTGTCTGGGATATTATATCCTTCGTGAAAAAACAAAATATCCTCTTCGGCGTCCGGGGCAGCGCCGCCGCCAGCATCGTCCTGCGCTGCCTGGGTATCACCGCTCTTGACCCCCTCGAACATGGACTTGTCTTCGAGCGCTTTCTCAACATAGAGCGTAAGGAAATGCCGGATATCGACATGGACTTCCAGGACGACCGCCGCGACGAGGTCATCAACTACGTCTCCCAGAAGTACGGGCAGGACCACGTCGCCCAGATAATCACCTTCGGTACGCTGGGGGCACGGGCCGCTATCAGGGACGTGGGACGTGCGCTGGGTATGCCCTACGGTGAAGTCGACCGCGTCGCCAGGCTGGTGCCGGCCATGCCGGGCATGACGCTGGGGCGTGCCATGGACGAAAACAACGAACTCAAGGCTATTTACCAGGAAGACGATATCGTCCGCAATCTGATAATCCAGGCCAGAAGGGTAGAGGGCATTTCCCGCCACGCCAGCACCCACGCCGCCGGTGTTGTCATATCCCGTGAGCCGCTGACCGATTACGTGCCGTTGCAGCGCGGCGCAAAAGTCGATAGCCAGGAAGCCGTGATGACCCAGTTCTCCATGGGAGACATTGCCAGTATCGGCTTGCTGAAAATGGACTTCCTCGGACTGGCTAATCTGACTATCCTGGGCAGGGCCAGGGATATCATCCGCCAGAACCACGGTGTTGATATCGACATTAATAATATCCCCATGGATGATAAAAAGACCTTCGAACTGCTCTCGTCGGGAGAGACGGCCGGTGTTTTTCAGCTGGAAGGCGCCGGGATGCGCCGCTATATCAAGGAGCTCAAGCCGACTGCTTTCAGCGATATTGCAGCCATGGTGGCCCTGTACCGTCCCGGCCCCATGGAGCACATTCCACGGTTTATTGATTCCAAGCACGGCAAGACGCCGATAACCTACCCCCACCCCACACTGGAAAACATACTTAAAGAGACCTACGGCGTCATTGTTTACCAGGACCAGGTGCTGTTTATCGTGCGGGAGTTCGCCGGCTACAGCCTGGGACAAGCGGATATCTTCCGCAAGGCTATGGGCAAAAAGATTGCCGAGGTGATGAGGAAGGAAAAACGCAGCTTTGTCAGCGGCGCTAAAAAGCTGGAATACCCCGCCGAACTTGCCGAGGAGGTGTTTGCCCTCATCGAGCCGTTCGCCGGTTATGCCTTCAACAAAGCCCACAGTGTCAGCTACGCCCTGATTGCCTACCAGACTGCCTACCTTAAAGCCAACTATCCGGCGGATTACATTACTGCGTTCCTGACGATACACGCCGGGGAGATGGAGAAGATAGGCAATGCCGTCGCGGAGTGCCGCCGACTGAATATCACGGTCCTGCCGCCGGATATCAACCGCAGTCAGCTCGATTTCTCCATTGAAAATAACGGCGCCGAACAGCCGACCATCCGTTTCGGCCTGGGGGCGATTAAAAACGTGGGCACCGGGGCCATCGAGCCCATCATTAACGAACGCGACAAGAACGGCGAATTCAAGTCCATCGAAGACCTGTGCCGCCGCAGCGACTTGCAGTCGGTTAACCGTCGTGTTATGGAGAGCCTGATTAAGGCGGGAGCGTTTGACGAACTTGAGAACCGCGGTACTTTATTAAACAGCGTCCCTCGTATATTATCGCTGGCGCAGCGGGAGCAGCGTCTCCGGGATACGGGCCAAACAACGATGTTCGACCTCTTCGGAGAAACGGCGCCGGTGCCACTACCCGACCTGGATATGGCGCCATCAGAGACCACCGACCGGGAAAAAGCTTTCTGGGAAAAGGAGTTGCTGGGAGTAAGCTTCTCCGAGAAACCGTTCAGTCCGGCGCCCAACTCAAATACTAAATTCTGCGGCGATATCGACGAGGAACTGGACGGGCAGGTCGTTATCACCGCCGGGCGGGTCACATCGGCCCGCTATCTGCTCACCAGGGACGGGCGCTCTTTCGCCAGCGCCATCCTCGAGGACTTCAGCGGGCAGGTGGAAATCATGGTCTGGCCCAAGGTCTATACCGAGACCGACGAACTCTGGCAGGAAGGCAATGAACTCGTGGTGCAGGGCAAGGTCAGGGTTCGGGACGACCAGGTACAGATTAGCTGCGACCGGGCGCACTTTTACGAGCCTCCCCAGGAAGGCAGTGAACCGGCTGCCGCCCCCGAACCCGTGGCTGTAGAAGCCCCGGTGGAGACACCCGCCGCCGCCCCGTCCGCGGAAAAACAACTTTTAGTCATCAATATAAAACAGACCGCCGATAAAGAGAGCGATATCAGCCGCCTTAATAACGTCATCGAAGCGCTGAAAGCCTTCCCCGGAAGGGATAAAGTAAAACTGAATATTGTAAACGGCGGCGAAGCCATCCCGCTCCGACTCCCCAATATACAGTCCGGTTACTGCCCGGAGCTTAAGGAGCGACTGGTGGAACTGGTGGGAGAGGACGGGTTCAGGGTAGAACCCGGTTAACGGTAACCATAAGGGAGGATA
>JAUWGD010000138.1 GCA_030606585.1 Dehalococcoidales bacterium
GTCAGGACCAGACGACAGGTCTAAGAATGACTTAAGGGACAATACTCCAGATACTCCGAGAGCCCCCCGAAATTCGGGGGGCTCTCTCTTATTGCTTCAATATTTCAAAGTCGTCATTGCGAGGAGCCTCAGCGACGAAGCAATCTCTATGATGCATCTTTGAGATTGCCACGTCCCGATTTCATCGGGACTCGCAATGACAGGATTATTTTATATATCGTCCAGCCGCGGCGCCAGAATCTGCACGGGTACGGCATTCCCGCTACTCAGCGATTCCGTACCCTCCGGGATACAGACAAGCCCGTTGGCGCTGGCAATAGCCTGCAAGCGGCTCCTGTTCCTGTAAAGCCCGACGCTGTAATTCCCCTCAGAATCGCGGGAGAGGGTGGCATCTTTGAATTCCGTCCACGCCAAGTGGCGTGTCTTCAGGTTCTCGGTAAGCCGGGCGGTAACCGTCTGGAGGGGGTGCCTGGTATCCCCGCTCATCCGCAATATCCCGGGCAGGGCAAGTTGCAGGAAAGCCATTTCATTACTGGCCGGCCCACCCGGCAGGCAAAATACGGGCTTGCCCTGCCAGATGCCGAAGGCAATGCCTTTACCCGGCCCCATGCGTACATGATGAAATATTTCCTGCCAGCCCAGTTGAGCCAGCGAACCGATTACAAGGTCACGCTCGCTGCCCCAGGCGCCGCCGCTGGTCATAATAACGTCTACAACCGGCAAATGCTTTTTTAACTCCTGTTTTATGTCTTCCTCGCTGTCCTTGACCACGGAAGTAACGCAGGATATTCCGAAAGAAGCCAGCCATGACTCCGTAGTAACCAGATTACTGGCATAGAGCTGGCCGGGACTGAGGTTTTCACCGGGAGCCACCACCTCGTCACCTACTCCTACCACGGCTACTACTGGCCGCCGGTAAACGCTGACCCTGCTGACGCCAGCAGCGGCTGCCAGTCCCAGATAGCCCGGTAAAAGCCGCCTCCCCTCTTTAACGATGGTTGCCCCCGCTTTTACCTCTCCCCCGGTATGCAGTACGTTACGCCCCGGCTCCGCATCAGCTTTAACACATACCTCCTCCGGTGATAGCTCTTCGCAGAATTCTACGGACACCACAGCATCCGCCCCCCGGGGTATCGGCGCGCCGGAGCATATTTTGACCGCGTTACCCGGTTTCACCTCACCATCGAATTTAAAGCCGGCAAACACAGAGCCGGTCACTTTCAGTAAAATCCTGTTTTGTTTGGAGGCAGCCGCCACGTCAACGGATTTTACAGCAAACCCGTCCTTTAGCGAGACATCGGTGGAGGGATAGCTTACCTGCGCCACCACGTCCCCGGCCGCTATACGGTCGACACTCTGGTCCAGAGACATCTCGTCGATTCCTACCGGTCTTACACTCGAAGCTATAAGTTCAAAAGCTTCCCGGTAACCGACATAGTCAGCACCCTCGTCAATTTCGTAATTATTCGTTTCCATGGTTCCCTTTCGATTGTCGGGACTCCTGTTCAGTATATACTCCATGCCTGAAATTATTCAACATGGATTCATTTAAAGGCAAATATGTCAATTTTTAGAATATCTTTAGAATTTTATCAACCTTTTCACTCATGAGTGTATTATTATAGCGATGGGGTAAAATTCGCTGGATGGCAAATAACAGGTTCCCGCAGAGGTCAACCCGGGAATTATGTATTCTCATCATAAAGCTGCTCTTGCTGGCAGGCCTCGCCGCCTTAACTGTCTTTAACTCCATGGCGTCGGCGTCCTCCGAAGCGGTCAGGTGGACGAGAGTCAGTATTCCCACCGAGGGTGAGGCAGGAAACTGGGTGCTGGCCGCCGGTTCCGATGCGCAGCACCTGACCATAGCTCCCGACGGCACTCTCTACGCCTGTGGACAGGGTCTTACCTACACGCTGTATAAGTCTACCGACGGCGGTCTCGGCTGGGCACAAACCGGCAATGTCCAGGATACCATAGTGGATATCGCAATATCACCCCATGAGGCCGATACAATATACTATGCTACCACCTCGGCGGTTTATCGTTCCAACAACGGCGGCAAGACCTTCACGCAGCTGCCGGCGGGTCCCGGCGGGGCCGGAGCCGATAACAAGGAAATAACCTCGATCGATGTTACCTGGCTGAACAGCAATCTTATCGCCGTCGGCACCAGAGATACCGATATTGCCGAGTTCGGCGGCATCTGTATTCTGGACGAGGCGAATATCATCCCCACCTGGGAGGATACCAGCGTCGGTGGCTATGACGTCTATGCCGTGGCTTTCTCACCCAACTACCCGTCCGACCGGCAGCTTGTGGCCGTTATAACTAACGAAACCGATACTTACTTCACCGCTAAAGCAGGTGATAACGGCTGGAACGTTGTTACAGGATACGCCAGACTGAACAGGGATAACTCGACGACCCATACTCCTGTCGCGGTGGCCGCCCCGGCGGCGATTGCCTTCCCCGACAACTACGACGCCAACCTCGCTTCGGGGTGCAACGTCCTTTACGTGGCAATCGATAGCGGCGCGGGCGAGGGCGATGTTTATAGAATCAACTGCTCCGAAGCGCCTTACACCTCCATAGCTACCGACCTGAATATCGGCGGGGTTTACGGGCAGAACAACATAGATGTCACCGGGCTGGCGGCCTGCGGTGATTACCCGTCCGTCATCCTGCTGGCCGGTGCCGCCGATAGCGCCCAGGCCTATACCAGCACCGACGGAGGCGTCGGCTGGACGAAAAGCCGCAAAGAGCCGACCGGGCACACGACCTGCGTGCTGATAGCGCCCGATTTCACCACCACTGGCAGAATGTATGCCGCCACCAGCGGCGGCAGCAGCGCCCTCTCCATAAGCCGGGATATCGGCGAAACCTGGAACCAGCTCAGCCTGATAGATACCACCATGACTACGATAGTCGACGTGGCGCCTTCACCCGGTTACGCCCAGGACGGCACCCTGTTCATGCTCACTTTCGGCAGCGGACACAGCCTCTGGCGCAGTCGGGACGGAGGCAACAACTGGGAAAGGACTCTGGCCAGTAATATAGCCGGCGTGGACAGCCTGAGTCTGGTCGGACTCCCGCCGCAATACGGCGCCGACTGCCGGACGGTATTCGTAGCCGGGGAGAGTAACGGAAGTCCGTGCGTCTGGCAGTCTACTGACGATGGCCAGAACTACCGTCGCCGCTTTACCCGTGACCCCGATACGGGCGCCCCGTTCACGATAGATACCTGGGCGATTGCCGATGATAATACCTTTTACGCCGGCAGCTACGACGGCAGTCATGGAATGGTCTACCAGACAACCAACGGCGGTTTTTTCTATTCCGAAGGAGCGGCAGCAGGCAGCCAGTCTTTATATTCGCTGGCCCTGTCACCCGGCTACGAACGTGACGGGACCATCCTGGCCGGGAATACCAACGGCTGGGTGTATCTGTCCAGCGATAACGGCACCTCATTCCAGCCGCTGCCTAATGATGTCACTTCACCGCCTTTGACCGACTCTATCACCGTTACCTTCGACCCCGGATTCGAGAATAACCGTACCGTCTACGCCGCCAGCAACACCGCCGACGGCGGTGTCTACCGCTTCGTCATCGGCACCGACACCGCCTGGGAAAGCATTGACGGTACCCTGCCCGCGGGGACAATATGCAGCGGCCTGACCGTCATTCACGGCGGAACGTTATACGCCGTCAACTACGATGGCGACGGCGGCATGGAACGCAGTCTCAATCCCACATATGCCCTCGGCCCCACGTTTGAAACCGTCACCCGCGGCCTGGAAGACGGCGCCACCCTATCCGGCCTGTGGCAGTACGGTAATCGGATATGGTCCATTGATACCACCAACATCAGGTTGATAACCTTTTACGATACTTTGATACTACCGGCGACCCAGGTTTCACCGGACGACGGTATTTCAGGCATCGGCAGTCTTATCGACCATACCGTGAGGAACATCAACCTCGACTGGGAAACGCTGGAAGGTGCTACAAGCTATGAGTGGCAGTGTCACTATGATACCGGCTTTTCGTCCATTCCCACCGGGTTCGAAGGCACCACGACCTCCAGTTCCGTCCGCCTGCCGGCTCTCGAACCGGCTACCACATACTACTGGCGCGTCCGCGCCAGTGCCCCGGTAATCAGTCCGTGGCCAGAGAAATGGTCCTTCACCACCAGCCTGGAAACAACGGCTATCACCCTCAAGCCGGAGAGTCCCATCCCCGGCGCCAGCGGGGTACCGGTAAAGCCTCTCTTTCAGTGGACGGCGATAGTAGGAGCGAATGCTTACGAATTACTGGTATCTACCGATGCCGATTTCAGCAGCCCTGCCATCGTCAGGACGGGCGAATTCGCCCTGCCGACGAACGCCTGGCAGTGCGATGTCAGCCTGGACTATGAAACGACGTACTACTGGAAAGTCAGGGCAACCAGTGACAGCACCTGCAGCGTCTGGAGCGCTATCGGCGTCTTTACCACGGAGTTGCTGCCGCTCGATGATAACGATATTACAGCACCAGACCCCTCATTCCCACAGGATACGATGCCGGAGATAACCCCGTCCCTGACTACCGTTACCCTGCCGACCA
>JAUWGD010000063.1 GCA_030606585.1 Dehalococcoidales bacterium
GAAAAAACGCTACGGACTCCGCTACGGCGAGAATCCCCACCAGACGGCGGCCTTCTATGCCGAACTGGCCGTCGGCGCCGGACAGAATACCGGCATTACCTGGGCGGAGCAGCTGCACGGTAAAGAGCTTTCCTTCAACAACATCCTGGATGCCGACGCCGCCTGGGGGGCGGCCGTCGATTTCGCCGCGCCGGCCGTATCGGTCATCAAGCACACCAATCCCTGCGGCTTGGCCAGTCACGAGGATATCGCCGAGGCCTACCGCCGCGCCTTCAGCGGCGACGAGGTGGCGGCCTACGGAGGCATTGTCGCCGCCAACCGACCGGTAACGCTGGCCATGGCCGAAGCCATGAAGCCCGTCTTTTATGAAATCGTCATCGCCCCCGCTTACGAGCCGAAAGCGCTGGAGTTCCTGAAAAAGAAAAAAGACCTGCGTATCCTGGTGGCGGAATTGCCGCCCGGCTACGGCAAGGAGGAATGCGGCTATACCGACTACCGGAGGGTAAAGGGCGGCTTCCTCGTGCAGGGCTCGGACTCGCTGCCGGAAAAGCAGGTAGAAATGAAAACGGTCACCAGGCGAGAACCGACGGCCAAGGAAAAAGAAGACCTGCTCTTCGCCTGGCGGACCGCCAAGCACGTGAAGTCCAACGCCATCATGCTGATTAAAGATAAAAAAGTGGTCGGTATGGGGGCGGGTCAGCCCAGCCGGATTATCAGCGCCCGGATAGCCGGTGAGAAAGCCGGCGATAAGGCTAAAGGCAGCGTCCTGGCCTCGGACGCCATGTTCCCGTTCGCCGATGTCGTCGAACACGCCGCAAAAATAGGCGTGACGGCCATCATCCAGCCCGGCGGCTCAATACGCGACCAAGAGTCCATAGACGCCGCCGATAAGCATAATATCGCCATGGTTTTAACCGGCGTCAGGCACTTCAGGCATTAAAAGGGGAGTAAGGGCTTATGGCTAACACGGTCTTAGTTGTTGATATGCTCCGGGGCTTTCTGGAGGAAGGGAATCCCCTGTATATCGGCGCCGATTCCCGCCGTATCATACCCGATATTCGAAAATTGCTGGAACGGGAGCTTGCCCGCGACTCTAAAATTTTCTTCATATGTGATAACCATGACCCCGACGACCTCGAATTCAAGATGTTCCCCCCGCACTGTATCGCCGGTACAGCCGAGGCAGAGGTCATTCCGGAACTGTCCGCATACCCGGGAGAGATAATCCGCAAAAGGCGTTACAGCGGTTTTTACGGCACCGACCTCGAAGCCAGGCTGCAACAGCTTAAACCGGACAAGTTGATTATTTGCGGCGTGCTGACCAATATCTGCGTCATGCACACCACCGCCGATGCACGTAATCGCGACTATGAGGTGGAGATACCGGTGGACTGTGTCGCCTCCCCGGATGAGGCGGCACATCGCTTTGCCCTGGAGCACATGGACAGGGTGCTCGGGGCCAGGCTTGTTCAGGAGGTGAACCATGCCGAAGCCGAAATTTAAACCTTCGCAGGAAGTACTCTCCGGCGATACCGCCGATATATACTTCGTGCGTACCATTGATATCCTACGTAAAGAGAACCTTAACCCGGTAGCGACCATGGAGGTGTTCGGGAGTCGTGCTGGAATACTCTGCGGCATCGAGGAGGTCAGGGCGCTGCTGGAGGAGGCCCTGCCCGAAGGCAGGCGCGAGGTCTGGGCGCTGGGTGATGGCGAGTCCATGGAGGCCAAGGAAGTGGTGCTGCGTATTACCGCCCCGTACCAGAGCTACGGGGTTTACGAAACGGCGATAGTCGGCATCTTGGCCCATGGCAGCGGCTGGGCGACCGCCGCCCGGGAGTGTGTCAACGCGGCTGGCAAGATACCCCTGATAAGCTTCGGGGCGCGGCACGTGCACCCCGCGGTGGCCGGGGTGATGGACTACGCGGCGGTGGTGGGGGGCTGCGTCGGCTGCTCCAGCGTTAACGGCGCCCGACTGGCCGCGGTAGAGGCTTCCGGGACCATGCCCCATGCCCTGATTATCATAGTGGGGGATACTGTCAAGGCCACTGTGATGTTCGACAGGCACATGCCGCCGGATGTGCCACGGGTCTCGCTGGTGGATACCTTCATGGATGAAGACGAGGAGAGTCTGCGGGTGGCCGAGGCGCTGCGGGAAAAACTCCAGAGCGTGCGACTGGATACGCCATCGGAACTTGGTGGGGTCACCGTGGAACTGGTCAGGAAAGTGCGCGACCGACTGGACGAGGGGGGATTCCAGCACGTGGAAATTATCGTCAGCGGCGGCATGAATCCGGAGCGTATTGCCGAATTTCTGGCGAAAGGGGCACCGGTGGACGGTTTCGGCGTAGGGAGTTATATCAGCGGCGCTAGGCCAATCGATTTTACCGCTGACTTACATGAAGTGGAGGGCAAACCAATCGCCAAGCGCGGCAGAATACCGGGTATCACGCCTAACCCGCGGCTGAAGCGGGTATTATAAATTAGGAGAAGAATATGTCAGAACTGGACATCTTGTGGCAACAAATGACGGCTTTCCTGAAATCGTTTTTCATTTATGAAGGGCTTAACTGGGACCTGATGCTTGTCGGCATCGGTCTGGCTCTCGTTTTCGGGGCTATCTGGCTCTGCGCTCACTGGCCGCCGCTTTTCAGGAAGCACTGGCTCTGGGCGGTGGCGGTAGTCAGCGCTTTCCTGACATTGCTGGCGGTGACTTACGTCCAGATACCGCTTCAGTACTATGCGGGGTTGGTCCTGGATAATTTCTGGAGTCCGCAAGTCCTGATGAACTGGCTGCTGCTGGCCGCAATACCGCAGACACTGATCAGCGGGCTGGTGCAGGAAGGCGCCAAGATGGTGCCGATGGTCTTCTGGTGGTGGCGCAGCGGCAGGAAAATCAGCCCCAGGCTGGGGCTGGCCATCGGGGCGATTGCGGGAGCGGGCTTCGGTATCTACGAGGCTGTCTGGGTACATAACCAGGTTTTTATATCCGGATGGACGCTGCAAGCGGTGCAGACCGAAGGCCTGCTGGCGCTGACTCCTTTCTGGGACAGGTTCTGGGCGGTGGCTTTGCATATCGCTGTCTCCTCTCTCGCCGGCTACGGGCTGGCCAGTGGCCGTGGCTGGCAGTTCTATCTCATGGCTTCCGGCTTACATGGCCTGACCAACTATGCTGCTGTACTTTACAGGAATGGTACGTTGACCGTTAATCAAGTAGAGATTTATCTGGCAGCAGTAGCGGCGCTGGTAATGCTGGCAGCCATCTGGCTGCGCTGGCGGAGGAGTGATGAGGAAGCAGAGGAGGAGACGGCTGAAACGGATGAAAAGATTGAACCGACCGGAATAGATATCTAAATACGTTCGAATTTCAGCCTGAGAACCTGCTTTGTGTTTCGCGTAACCTTGGCGCGTTCGTCAATACGGTAGCCGACCGCCCAGAGGATTAGCTCCGGGGAGCACAGGATAGGGATGCGGCGGCGCCAGGCCTGAGGAATCCGGGCGTCAATCATAAACTCGTTGAGCTTCTTGGGTCGGTCCATGCCCAGCGGCTGAAAGCGGTCGCCGGGGCGTCGATGGCGGACTGTTAGCTTATCCCCCGTTTTATCGTAGTTAAAATGAGCCGTAAAGTCGTCGGTAATGCCGGCGGCCTCGGTGTATTCCGATTGTGGAACAACAGTGGCTTCTATATTCCACCCGGGGATATTTGTCAGACCGGGTACGTTCAGTCCGGTGTGGTCTTCCAGAGGCGGGAACGGACACAGCGACGCCGCGTCCGGGGATAGTACGTACCTGTCATACTCGATAGTGAAGTTAAGACCGTCGGGCAGGCCGATTACCTTGCCGGCCGGTTTGTCCAGGGCGTCCATGATATCTTCGATGTGACCCGCCTCGATGTCTTTAAGGTTGCCCAGCAGTGTTTCCACAGCGGCGCGCAGCAGGTGGCGTTTCAGGGCGGACGGCAAAGTTGAAAATTCCTTCTTGTTGATAATGACGGAGTCCTTTTCCGCAAGCGTAACCTTATCGCGTAGACGGGCGCCCTCCTTATCTATGAACGCTAAATCGTCGGCGGCAATACGCGCCGTGCGGAGCAGGGCTTCGGCTACCTGCGGATTATATTCCCGGAGTTCCGGTAACAGCTGATGCCGGATTCTGTTGCGGAAAGGCTCCGACGAGAGGTTGGAGGTATCAGTGCGGGGGGCCAAACGATGTCGGCGGCAGTAGGCGGTCGTTTCTTCACGGGTCAAATCAAGCAACGGCCTGACGATAAGCAGGCTGTGGTCGGCAGACTGCCAGCGGTTAACGGGCAGAAGCCCGCGCAGTCCCCGCGTGCCGCTGCCCCGGAGCAGGTGCATGAGAATAGTCTCGACGTGGTCGTCGGCGGTATGTCCCACCACCACCCCCGCCGCCCCGATTTCCGCGGCGGTCCGAGCCAGAAAAGAATAGCGGACTTCGCGCGCCGCTTCTTCCAGAGAAAGGCGGTGCTGTAACTGGTAAGCCCTGACATCGCGCGATTCTACGATGGCCGGAAGGCCGAGTCGCTGAGCCAGGTCGGTGACGTATTCGGCGTCGGCATCTGACTCGGCGCCGCGCAGCTGGTGATTGAGATGGGCAACGTGCAGCTCGATATCCAGCTCTTTTTGCAGTTTCCGCAGGATATGAATCAGGCAAACGGAGTCGGCTCCCCCGGATACGGCTACCAGCAGCTTTTGACGGGCGATAACGAGGTCCTGTTGCCGGATAAAACGCAGCACTTTCTGCTCTGGAGTCATCTTTGACATATCGGTCACTTTGCTCTCCCGGCCGTTATTTTTTCGCCTGGAGGATCAATTTGGTACGATGTATGGATACAGGGTACTTTTCAAAGCCGAGGGCGGCGGCAACCTGTTCCGGCCTCCCCGAGCCGTTGCTGTCGCAGCGCAGCCTCATTCCGATGTTACAGCGTCCGGCATGCCAGTCGTTAAGCCATACATCGTCGACTAGCACCCTCAGGTCATAGTGGCGCGGCCCGGTGTCCCGCTGATGCTGCCAGGGAAGGCTCTCCTTTGCCAGCAGGGCCGTAACGTCTGCTTCTATTTCCTGCCGCTCTTTTTCGGTTTCCACCTCGACATTATATTCGGCGAAGCGTACCTGGGATTGCAGCGATGGCATGGTTACCGGTGTGTTATAGACCTGGCCGATTTCAATACCGCGTGGCAGCTGACGGCTGACGGCGGTGGTGAAGGTGTGGGGCGATGACCATTTAGACAGGATGACATCCATCAACTCGGCTTCGCTGGTTACGCCCAGGGCCAGCGGCGCCGCCAGCGACATGCGGGGGTGTGGATTAAAGCCTTCCGAGTAAGCCAGGGCTACACCGGCACGGCTGAGTGCCCGCTGCCACAGGCGCATTAAATCGAGATGGGAGATGTACTTTATCTCTTCTCCCCGGTTAAATCGGATACGTAGACGCTGCATACTCTACCTCGGGTAAAAATATCTTCAGTGCGGGGGTTTATCAGTCATTCGGGCGTTTTTCGTTTTTCTTGCGGCGCTCTTCCTGCGCCGCCGCGGCCTGATGCTCCTTGGTCAGCAGGATTTGCTCAATCTTTAGTCCCTTCATCTCGGTTATAACCATCTTCAGGCCCTTATAGCGCAGCTGCTCATTGCGACGGGGTATATGGCCCAGCAGGCTGAGTATAAAGCCAGCGACCGTCTCGTAGTCTTCCCCTTCGGGCAGGTCGAGTTCCATCTCTTCGTTGACTTCGTCGATGCGCATGCTGCCGTCAATCTGGAAGGTGTATTCATTGATTATTTCGTAGTCTTTTTCCACCCCGGTCAACTCATCGCCGACCTCCCCGACAATCTCCTCGACCAGACGAGTAAGGGTGACGATTCCCGCCGTTCCGCCATATTCGTCGACCACCACCGCCATGCGGTAGTTTTCGTCGCGCATTTCGGTAAAGAGTTCGTCGATGTGCTTGGACTCGGGGGCGAAATAGGGCGGGCGAACCAGGTCGTCAATGGTACTTTCCTCGGTGGTGGTGCCTTTGGCCAGAGCCATGAGCACGTCTTTCACCGAGAGAACACCCACGACGTTGTCCATGTTCTCTTTATAGACGGGGAAGCGGGACATGGGATTTTCGGCATAGAGCGCCAGGAGGTCGGATAATTTTGAACCCTCCGTAATGGCGATAACTTCCGGGCGGGGTATCATAACCTCGTCGGTGGGGCGGTCGCCGAACTCGAAGACCTTGTGCAGCAGCTTGGCTTCGGCTTCTTCCACGGTACCCTCTTTATGACCCACCGATATCATGGTTCGGATTTCCTCCGGACTGGCCAGCGTCCTGGAAATCGGTATTCCCCCGAATATCCTGGCGAACCCGGAGGCTATCCAGCTCAGTGCCATCACAAACGGTGTAAAGACCCAGGATACCAGCCCGAGCGGACGGGCGTAAATCAACGCCATCTTCTCCGAATGCTGGGCGGCGAACGTCTTGGGAGTGGTCTCGGCAAAGATGAGGATAACCATGGTGATAATCGCCGTAGCGATAAGGATGCCCTGCTCACCCCACAGGGAGACCGCCAGCGTTGTCACCAGAGCGGCGGCGGCGGTGTTGACCAGATTATTGCCCAGCAGGATGACGGAGAGGAGCTTTTCCGGCTTCTCAACCATTCCGGCTACCAGCCCGGCGCCCTTTACCCCGGTACTGACCAAGTGCCCCAGTCTTACCTTTTGCAGGGAGAGGAAAGCCGTCTCCGAGCTGGAAAAGAAGGCGGATAGACCGATGAATATGATAATCAATATCAGGTATGTTATTTCCTGGCTACCCATTACATCATTCCTTCTCTATTTCAGGTTCCGCTTTCTTTTGTTTTTCACGTGTCAGCAGGATTTTTTCTATCTTCTGACCCTTCATTTCGGTTATCACTATCTTTAATCCCTTATAGCGTAATTGCTCATTACGCCGGGGTATGTGACCCAGCAGGATGAGGATAAAACCGGCAACCGTCTCGTAGTCTTCCGCCTCCGGCAGGTCGAGTTCCATCTCTTCATTAGCCTCATCGATGCGCATGCTGCCGTCTATCTGGAAGGTGTGTTCATTAATTATCTCGTAGTCCTTTTCGATACCGGCCAGTTCGTCACCGACCTCGCCGACAATTTCCTCGACCAGACGGCTCAGGCTGACAATTCCCGCCGTACCGCCGTATTCATCGACGATTACCGCCATCCGGTAACCGTTGTCGCGCATTTCGAAGAAAAGCTCGTTGATACGCTTCGTTTCGGGAGTAAAATATGGCGGGCGTACTAGGTCGTCGATGGTGCTCTCGTTATTGATGGTACCCTTGGCGCGCGCCATGAGCACGTCCTTCACCGAGAGGACACCGGTAACATTATCCATGTTGTCATTGAAGACCAGAAAGCGGGAGATAGGCGATTCTATGTAGAGCTTCATGAAGTCCGCAATGGTGGAGCCCTGCTGCAGAGCGACCACTTCCAGGCGCGGTACCATGACCTCGTGAACGGGGCGGTCACCGAAGTCGAAGACCTTGTGCAGCAGCCTGGCTTCACCTTCTTCCACGGTGCCTTCTTTACGCCCGACGGATATCATGGTGCGTATTTCCTCGTCGCTGATGATGGACCGGGGCACCGGCGTGCCGCCGACAATCCTGGTGAACCCGGAACCTATCCAGCTGAGGGCGAAGACGAAGGGAGTGAATACCCAAGAAATTACCTGTAAAGGACGATAAAGAGACAACGACAGCCTTTCCGCATGCCGGGCGGCTACGGTCTTGGGGGTAACCTCGCAGAAGACGAGGAGGATGACCGTCAGGGCGATGGTGGCGAAGATAATGCCGCGGTCTCCCCACCAGTGAACGGCTAAAGCGGTAGCCAGGGCAGCGGCGGCGGCATTGACCAGCGTATTCCCGAAGAGGACGACGGAGAAGAAACGCTCCGGGCGCTCAATCATTTTAGACACGTTTCCGGCGCCTTTTACCTTGGTGCTGACGAGGTATTCCAGGCGGAACCGTTGCAGGGAAATAAAGGCCGTCTCCGAGCCGGAAAAGAATGCGGAAAATACCAAGCAGACCACCAAGAGGGCAATATATAGTTCAATATTTGGCATATATTACTGGCTAATTATGTAGAGCTACTCCAACTGAATAATGATAACACTGGAATATGGGGGTGTCAAAGGGGGGTGGTAAAGAATATCAAAAGTTTTTGCATTCAGGAACGTAGCTTGATAAACTTAAATATATTTTCATGGAGGTAAAAGTTATGGAGGTTAGAACCAACCAGCACGGCCCGGATTCCCTGGCTACGAAAGTCTTTTTTAGCGACGAAAGCGGTTTTGAAGTAGCTTCTGTAATCGTGACAGGGAAGACCGATGCCGTTCTTATCGATGCGCAGTGGACTTTGTCGAATGCGCATCGAGTCGTTGCGGAAATACTGGAAACAGGCAAATACCTGAAAACGATTTACGTGACTCATGCGCATCCCGACCATTACTTCGGCCTGGGGCCGATTGCCGAGGCTTTCCCTGAAGCCCGGGTTATCGCACTACCTTCGGTAGCCCGCACGATTAATAATCAGTTTTTTGGAAAAATCGAACACTGGGAAGCAACCATAGGAGTTATCAACACTCCCAGGAAAGCGGTGAATATCGAGCCTCTTACCGAGAACTATTTCGAACTGGAAGGACACCGTATCGAGATAATACCGGAGATAATGGGGGACCTGAAATACAACACGGTGGTCTGGATACCTTCCATAAAGACCCTATACGGAAGCGACGTTCTTTTTAACCAGGCGCACCCGTTTACCTGCGAGGTTACGGCGGAAGAACGCCAGCAGTGGATACGTGATATAGAGCGTCTGGAGAAAATGGGCGCCGAGGTGGTCATTCCCGGCCATCAGAAACCGGGAATGCCTTTCGACGCCAGTTCGTTCGATTTTACCAAGGACTATCTGGTGGTTACGGAGGAAGAACTGTCAAAAACGGAGGATGAGGCCGGTTTTTATTACGCCATGGTAAAACGTTTCCCCGACGCCAACCTCTTCATCAGCAACGAGATGAATGCAGGCTTTTTTAAAGGGGGAATGGACTGGAACTGGAGGGAAGACTAGCGGGATAAGCCGCGGATGATACTGGGTGGCATGGGTGGGAAAAGATAACATGGGAGGGGGGAGGGGATTAACTGAAGCCTTTTACCTTAACACTTCGTATAGCCGCACGCCAGGCAGTGGTAGCAGCCTTCCTGGTAAACCAGCATGTTACTGCATTCGGGGCACTGGCCGGCCAGGTTCTTGGCGAGGCCGTAGTCCTCCAGCTTGGGCCGGGCGTCTATGCCGACATGCTTTTCCAGGACGCTGGCGATGGCATCGGCGC
>JAUWGD010000099.1 GCA_030606585.1 Dehalococcoidales bacterium
GCCGGAAAACCCTCGCCTCAGACCCACCTATCAGGGCTCCAACCCGATAAGTGATATCTGGGCGGCGCGGGCTATCGAGGTCGTCAGCGAAAACATCATTAAGGTAATCGAAAACCCTGCCGATGATGAAGCCCGCAGCCAGATGCTCATGGCGGCCACCTTTGCCGGCATCGGTTTCGGTAATGCCGGTGTCCATCTACCCCACGGCATGTCATATCCCGTATCCGGGATGGTGCGTGAATATAAGCCTGACGGTTATACCCTCGACCACCCCATTATTCCGCATGGAATGTCGGTAATCCTGTGCGCCCCGGCCGTCTTTCGCTTTACGGCGTCGGCAAATCCGGAAAGGCACCTGGAGGCTGCCAGGCTGATGGGTGTGGATACTACGGGAGCTGCTGCGGAGGACGCGGGTAATTTACTCGCTGATGCCGTCATCTCTCTGATACAGAAAACGGGGATTCCCAACGGTCTCGGTGCTGTCGGCTATACGACCGCCGATGTCGATAAACTGGTGGAGGGCACACTGCCGCAGCATAGGGTAATTGGCCTGTCACCCAGAACTTTCACGCCCGACGATTTAAAGAAGCTCTTCCTCGATTCGTTAACCTGCTGGTAAGTAGCTACTTCCCCTTCTTCCTCTTCTCAATGGCGTCCTTATATATCTGCCCCAGCTCCTTGCCGTGCTTTTTGATGCGCTCTTTTTCCTTGCGCTTCTTCTCCTCGCGCTTTGCCTGGCGGGTATCATCCGTGTTATTTTTTGGCGGCTCTTTCTCCATCACTCCCCCGCGTATAATTCGTCCCACAGTATTTCAGCCGCCTCGGCGGCGTTATTCTGCACCAGTGCGACGCATTTATCGAATACCCCGGCTTCCCTGGCGGCCTTGCCCTGCTCCGGGTCGCCGAAGTTGTAAAAAGTGCCGTTCCCGTGCCGGGTGATGATTTCACGGCAATTCACGGTGCCTGTTTCTCCCTTAAACCAGATGAAAAAATCGGCGGCCTGCCGGACAGATTTCCCGAGTTTCGGCATGCCCTCTTCGCCGTCCTGCCGGCCCCGCCCGCACACCGACCCCAGTACCAGGGTGGCGCCTATCATGGAACCGCAGGTATCGGCCAGCCCCCCGATTCCCCCGGTCAGGGCGCCGGAGGCTTTCAGCAAAGCCTCGTCTTTTAAATCGAACGTGTCCTGCAACGCAAGAACCGTGCTGTAGGCTCAGCTGCCGTACTTCAGCATGTTCTCGTGAGCCTTTTCCCGTACCGTTTTCACCGCTTCTTCCTTGCTTTTAGGAATCATTGAATTAACTCCTTTCATATTTTAAAGCGCGCTCACTGTCCTGCTCGATGATGAGCTCCTTCCGCAGCTCGATGATTCTATCCCTGATTAATGCCGCCTTCTCGAACTCCAGCGCTTTGGCGGCCTGCTTCATCTGCGTCTCCAGCTCCTTCACCAGCCTCATGGTGTCCTCGCGGGTGACGGGGGCTTCGTAGGTGTACTCGGCGCGGGTCTCGGCTACGGCTTTCACGCGCTCGGTGATATCCCTGACAGCCTTCCGTATGCCCTGCGGGGTGATACCGTGCTCGCGGTTATAGTCCTCCTGTATGCGGCGGCGGCGCTGTGTCTCGTCGATTGCCTCCCGCATGGAGCGGGTGACATTGTCCGCGTACATGATGACCTGCCCGTCGATG
The DNA here is from genome assembly GCA_030606585.1 of Dehalococcoidales bacterium. Lineage (GTDB taxonomy): Bacteria > Chloroflexota > Dehalococcoidia > Dehalococcoidales > RBG-16-60-22 > JAFGPF01. Next base: position 1,687 of record JAUWGD010000099.1, read on the forward strand.
TGACGGGAGGCGCGGCCCATCGTCTGGATTAACGCCCACCTCGACCTTAAAAACCCTTCCTTGTCGGCGTCGAGGATAGCGACGAGGCTGACCTCTGGCAGGTCGAGTCCTTCTCTTAAAAGGTTGATGCCGACGATTACGTCATACACGCCGAGTCGCAAATCACGCAGGATTTCGACCCTCTCCAGCGTGTCCACCTCCGAGTGTAAATAGTGTGTCTTGATGCCCATCTCGACGAGGTAATCGGCCAGTTCCTCGGCCATGCGCTTGGTCAGCGTGGTCACCAGGCAGCGGGTGCCCTTATCGACGCGACTCCTTATCTGCTCCAGCAAATCGTCGATTTGTCCCTTGGTCGGCTTCACCTCGATGTTCGGTTCGAGCAGTCCCGTCGGCCTGACAAGTTGCTCGACCACCTGCCGGCTGTGGTCGTATTCGTACTCGGCGGGCGTCGCCGATGTATAAATGACCTGGGAGTTGCGTTCCTGGAACTCCCTAAAGTCCAGCGGACGGTTGTCCAGCGCCGAGGGCAGGCGGAATCCGTACTCCACGAGTGTCTCCTTGCGGGAGTGGTCGCCGCGGTACATACCGCGTATCTGGGGTAGCGTCATGTGTGACTCGTCAATAAACAGCAGGAAGTCCTCCGGAAAGTAGTCGAGTAAAGTCCACGGTGCGCTACCCGGCGCCCGTCCGGCCAGATGGCGGGAGTAGTTCTCCACGCCGGTGCAGTAGCCGGCCTCCCGCAGCATCTCAAGGTCATAATTCGTACGCGCTTCAAGTCGGGTAGCCTCGACTATCTTACCCTGCTCCCGCAGCGCCTTGAGTTGTCCCGCCAGTTCCTCCTTGATGGCGTCGATGGCCTGCGACAGCTTGTCGTAGGACGTGACGAAGTGCTTGGCGGGATAGATATCCACGGAGTCCATCTCGTTCAGAAGCTCTCCGGTAAGCGGGTCCAGCGAAACGATGCGTTCGATGTCGTCCCCGAAGAACTCGACGCGCAGGGCCAGTTCCTCGTAGGACGGCTGTATTTCCAGCGTATCGCCGCGGATGCGGAAGTTGCCCCGCGCCAGATCCATCTCGTTGCGCCCGTACTGCATGTCCACGAGCTGCCTTAAGAGCAGCTGGCGTCCGTAGTGCTGCCCGCGTTTCAAACTGACGACGAAGCTGCGGTACTCTTCCGGCTCGCCGAGGCCGTAGATGCAGGAAACCGAGGCAACGATGAGGACGTCCCGCCGCTCGAAGAGGGCGCGCGTGGCGGCGTGACGCATCTTATCGATTTCCTCGTTGATGTCGGCGTCTTTTTCGATGTAGGTATCCGTGCGGGGGATGTAGGCCTCCGGCTGATAGTAGTCGTAGTAGCTGACGAAGTACTCGACGGCGTTTTCCGGGAAGAACTCCTTGAACTCGCTGGCGAGCTGGGCGGCCAGGGTCTTGTTATGGCAGATGACCAGCGTGGGACGCTGCACCCTCTCGATGACGTTGGCCATGGTGAAAGTCTTGCCGCTGCCGGTGACGCCCAGCAGGGTCTGGTGTTTGTACTCTTTTTCCAGCCCCTCCACCAGCCTGTCCACCGCCTGGGGCTGGTCGCCGGTCATTTGAAAATCGGAGACTATTTTAAATTGTGGCATAGCTATGTATTAATAGTATAGCTCGTTTTGTTAGTTTGATAAACACCTGATTGCTTTTTTCTTTATTATTCTAATCATAGAATATTGACACGGTTCTGAAAATAGTATAATTTATGTACGCAATCTTTATTTAATCTTGCGCAAGAGTTAGTCATTTATTTGCTTGCCAGCGACCATGTCGTTTATACGGATAGGAGGGACAGAATGGAAAAAAGATGGCTCTTTCTAATGTTGGTCCTCCCCATGCTTTTTGGAGGATGTCAGTCAAAAACGCCGCTGGATATGATACCCGAATCTATTCCCGGATTTCAAATTTCACCCCTGTCAACTAAGGTAGGAGAACACTACGTAAAGTTTCAGTTTTACACGGGAGCCGGTTCTGAATTCGATGATATGGTTGAATGTGTTTATTGTATCATCGAGGATTGTATCTATGAAACAGCCGCCAGGGATAAGCAAAGTGAATTCATGAGGGGCTATGTCAAGGAAACGGTGCAGGTAGAAGGCTTAAACGTTATCAAGGGGCGCAGAGATTTTGATACCGAAGATGTTCCCGATGTCCGTGTATCTTTGGTAAAAGGCCAGTATTTTGTATGGTGCTCTGCCCAAGAAACTGGCGATATAATGATCGGTAACGTAACAGTTGATGCGGAAATATTCGTGGATTCATCATCCGGGGCGAGTATGAAAGTGCTGGAAGCGATTATCCCTAATTTGCCCGATTGAGAAATAGAGTGCCATCGCCTGGGGCTGGTCGCCGGTCATTTGAAAATCGGAGACTATTTTGAACTGCGGCATGTTACTATTATGCAGCCATAGTAACTAAATAAGCAACAAGAATTCCCAGTATAACGCCCGTTATCATCCCCCGCCGGGGGTTTGCCGTGGCGCCTCAGGTGGGCGTTTTGCAGTCCTGATTTCTGCGGCTGTTGAAACGACCGAGCAGCCAGCCTGAACCTCCCCCCGCCGCCGCCCCGATAATTAACCATAGTGCTGTCATTAATAGTTCCTTCTATATACAAGTATATACTTTTTAGCAGGGTAGGGGAAGAATAAAGAGAAGGGGGCGTTAGCGTTTTTTTAGCCACTGGCTGATGAACCAGGCGACGTTAAGGACAGTGACGGCGATGGCTGCAAAGACAACCAGCCCGACCCACCAGGGGATGATTTGTTCCGGTTCCGGTATGGTTGCAGGTGGGGCGATGGTGGCAGAAGACGTGGGCTCAGGCTCGGATGCGGGAGCGGGTGACGACGAAGCCTCTTCTGTTGCCATCTCCGGTGAAGGCGTGGTTTCCGGGGCGGTGTATTTTACCGTGCCCATCGGCTGTTCCTGGGGGAGGTGTCCTGTAACATCAATAGAGCCGAGGAAAAACTTGACTTTAGCTTCGACTATTTGCCCTATAACGGTATAGTTACCCGAGGTTGCCCCGGTCGTAAATTTCAGGGGCACTATCTGGGTGATTTCAATGGTATCGCCTTCACGGTCGGGGAAGGGGTCTATCACGACGATATATTCCGGGTTGAGGACTACGGTGGCGCCGCTTTCAGTATGCCGGGCGATAACCTGTGAAATTATAACAGCTTTAGTTACCGGTAAGGGCAGGCCTTTCCATTCAAGGTCTTTCTCGCAGACGGCACGCCCGGTGATTACGACCTGAAAAGCCTCCCCGGCGGTAACTTCGGTCTTATCGAAGACGGCGGGGTCGTAGCTTATCTGGAAGTAGTCGCCGAGTTCCTGCGCAGAGGCCGGTGACGAGCTTGCCAGCCACATCACCGCCGCCAGCATTAGTGCCACCCCCGTCCGCCATAAAGCCCCGCTTACGCGTGTTTTGTGTCCGGTCGTCACTTTGACAGTATAACTTTTATGGCGGTGGCGGTCTACCCGCTGTCTATCTCATTTCGTCGAGTTGCTGCCATAGCCTGGCGGCTTCGAGGTCGTTGCGGGCGGTAGCACACATGCGGTAGACGTTGCGGAACTGCCAGTCGTTCCTGGCCTTCCCTTCCGCCACGATTTTACGGGCTTTGACGATTGCCCAGTGGGTCTGGAACGGTTTGATGATGAAGTGGCTGAAGGCGATAACCGCCCCGAGAAAAAGCAGTAAACAGATGCAGAAGAGAAGATAGTGTATTGTGAACATGGCGCCTCCCGGAAAAACGTATTCTGAGGTAAGTATATTAGACCGGGGGCTTGGCTACATCGGGGTTACTATTTATTTTGTTTCAGGTTTTACCCCCATAATCACATACTGTCATTGCGAGGAGCGTAGCGACGTGGCAATCTCTATCTACCTCACCCCCTTAATCCCCCTCTCCTTACGAGGTTTCAAAGGAGAGGGGGAAAAGAAAAGAGGGGTTTCACCCCTCTTAAACACCCCAATAGGGCAAGGTGGCGAAACCTGCGGGCTAAACCGAGAATGATACTGGATGGCCCGCCTATGCTAAAGCTACGACGGGCAAGCCAGGGTGGGAATAGATAAGAAACAACGGGGGGTATACCACTGGGTTAAATAAGGATAATTTGCATGGATTTTAGGTGCTTACATAGTTGATGAAATATATCCGCTGTGGGACTCTATGGCTATAAGTACTTGCTCGCTTGAATACCTGAGGAAGACCGGAGTCGTTTTACACAAGGGGTCAATTAACAAAGGAGGCTGAAAATGTCAGTGCAATCGGTAGAGAAAGTAAAGTCTATGAAAGTGGGCGATGTGATGAGGACGACGATAGATTTTATTGATGGTAAGGCCACTGTAGCCGAGGCTGTACGCTTAATGAGAAAACTCCGTGTGTCCTGTCTACTCGTGAGACAGCGCAATCATGATGATGCCTTTGGCATAGTTGTGCGCAAAGATGTGGTTAATAAGGTCATTGACCCTGGGAAGGACTCTGACGAGGTTAAAGTCTTTGAAATCATGACCAGGCC
>JAUWGD010000055.1 GCA_030606585.1 Dehalococcoidales bacterium
ATTACCGCCGGCGCTATCGTACCCCTCCACCTGCACCCGGTTCGTTTGCATCGCTCCCAAGGCGTACCTGCCTTCTTTAAGAGGGTGGGCGCTGCCGTAACTGTACACAGAGGTATCGGACGATAACGGATTGACGATATAAGCCGTGTTACCCTCTATAAAAAGCACATCGGGAACAAAGGAGAGCAGTTTCCGGATAACCGCCCGGCCGTCATTATCCGGGCTTACCGTGAAATCCGGGTAAAAACCGGTTATCACCGACGACTGCGTTATCGCTTCGAGCTTCAGGCCTGCCCTGGCCAGTATCATGGCGATAATTTCCTTAACATTGAAGTCATCGGAGGTCCTGTTCCAGCGGAACTGGTGCCGGGCTCTCCAGTCGCTCAGTGCCCCCCAACCGTCCCGGGTATACAGCACCAGACTGGCTCTACCACCGGAACTCGTATGCTCGAAGGACCCTATTTGAAAACTCTGACCGGCGCTGTACTCGTTACCGGCGGTGGTCACGTAGCCGGGACTGAATTCCAGATGGCAGCCGATATCGAGGCTGGTCAGGTCGCCCTGCCCCGGCGAAGCGTATCTCCCGTCGTCGTTCTTCAGTTCCACCGTTAAAGCGCCCGTCGTCTCCCCAAGCTCCTGTCTGACACCGACAACGTCCGCTGTCAGGTCGAGGCTCTGCGCATCCAGGGAAGCCCTCCAGACGCCGTCGGGACTGGCAAGCCAGCCGTAATCGCCGTGGTGCGCCATGGCGAGGCCGTATTCCGATGATAAATTGAACGGCGCAGGTTCCCGCCAAAGCCCGTCGACAAAGTCCGTGCCGGGGACGGAATGCGACCGGTAAGGCCGGCTGTAGGCTTCGGTGCCGGTGAATTTTTCGATAAAGAAACAGCGATAAACGTCCTGCTTGTCCAGGAAAGGCTGGCGGTACTCGAAATCGCCGCCGGACGGCGCCGAGGCGAGTTCCTTTAGCACCGACCATGTTCCGGCGGTAACATCGCCGCCGTCTCCGTAAACCAGGCTCCACAGCTTGTAGTTCCCCGCCGTGTCTTTCCCGGTTACCAATAAATTCCAGTCGTTATTATAAGCGCAGGCTGCGCCGGATAAATCGCCGGTGGTCTTGCCCCAGGCTGCCTTGTTCTGCCACTGACCGCTGATATTCTTCTTCACGTAAAGCGTCGACTGGTCGGCGAAGAAGATAGCCAGGTCGCCGTTGGGCTTATAGGCTGCCGCCAGGCCGTAAATGGCTGTCGTCGGCGTGTAATCGACGAGTTCGGGACTGCCCCAGGTGACACCATTGTCCATGCTCTTGATGCGCCTGATTTCACGGTTTGACTTTATCCAGAATATCGATCCCTCGGCCCCCAGCGAAGCCGCCGCCACCACAACGGCGTTGTACTGGCCGGTGTAAGTCCACTGGCTGAAATCGCTCTCCGGGCCGGGATTTCCGACTCTCTGTCGGTACAGCTTCCGCGAATCGGCGGGCAGGGTTGTCCTGGCCCTGACAAGAGAGCCGTCGCCGGGCATGGTCAGGGCATGAAAGTAGTCGTCCTCGGAGCCGTCGTACAGCCTTTCCCAGTCCTGCCTGACCACCCCGGCAATCTTGTTGAAGGCCTCGATTTTGACGTAAGGAATCGCTGTATCCTGCTTCTGGGCGGCTAACAGTGTCGATGTCAGTTCACGCATCGTCGCCCCCCAGCCTCCCGGACGGACGGGCGTCATCTTTTTGACCGGTGATATATTTTGTCCCCCAGAAAAGGTGCCCGGCAATATAGCCCAGGGCAAATACAAGGAGAAGCCAGAAGATTAACTCCCAGAACCAGTGCCCGAGCAAGGCGCCTGCGGCTACTAACCCGATAATCCAGAGCCCTTCCAGCCTGTGCCAGGTATCCCGTAGAATATATGTCCAGGGACGTCCACCGACCTTCTTCCAGATGGCTTTATAAATGGATTTATTCATGCCTCACCCTTTCTTATACAGCGGGTCACTAAGGGCCGTAATCTGTCGTCTTCGAGACAATCGGATAGTACGGACGGTAGAGGGTGCTCACCCTGACACGGTTCCTCCGCCCCAGCCTCCTCAGCTCCTGCCGGAAATACCTCAGCTTCCGGTTGCCCCAGTCGAGGAACTCCTTCGGCGCCACCGTCCCGCCGACATTGACCCGGTTGACCGCATAGACCGCCCACTCCACCGCGGCATAGCCGCCGGCCCCGCTCGCAATCAGGTCTTCGTGCTGTGCGGGGATGGTGGAACCACTGCCATCGAGGGTATGGAGCTTACCATAGTATATATAGGAGTTTGAGCCGTCGGGCACCTCATCTCCCAGGACAGTCAGCGTATCACCCCACAGGGAAAAAGGCTGGTATCTCTTGGGAAACCTGTCAGCCGGGTACTCCACGGCCTCCACCATAACCCTATCGGTTACGGTAGATATATCCAGCTCCCTCGAGCCCGATGTCGTGGCTTTGGTCGCCTTCTGCTCGTAAGGTATTCCCTCGGAGAACTCCTTAACAGCGTGAGCGATATGCCGGCTCAACTCGTCATCGGTCCAGCGGTAGTTATTGCTGTCCTCGTCGTGCAGGTCACGCCTCACTATGGCTCTCATATCAGTTAAGTTCATAGTTACCGCTCCTTACAGCTTTTTTACTTCCAGCCTGTCCAGCCTGGTGCAGGGCAGCCCTTCGTCGTGCCGGCATAGCTCCAGGTCGCAGAAGGAAATCTCCTCATTGGCCTCACCCTCATTGATACCTCTATTTTGTCGCCAGGTATTTACACTGGATTTCTTGAGGGTTTAAGGAGCGGTTATACCACCAGCACTCCCCTATAATACCGTCCAATGTCTGGGACTGGTCAGGACTATTACAGATGGTCATGTCCGCTCCCGAATCGTCAATCAGAGTGCCGACTCCCTGGGTATGGTTGTCATACCCTGTGACCTCTTGCCCGTTTATGTAAATATCTATCAGTAAATCTGACATGGTAGCCCCTATCAGATTCCATACGTTTGCGGGTACGGCATCTGTCGTGTATCCTTTTGCATCGATATTGTCGGTGAGCCTTTTCAAGAAGAGTTTTCCCGCCGGGTTTACATAGAGATAAAAGGCGGAGACATTCTTTTCAAATATCCTGGTAGCCGTGGCTTCTCCGTAACCCGCGTTGAACTTTATCCAGAAAAGACAGGTGAAAGACGCAAGGTTATCAATTGATGCCTGGTGAGGAACAACAATCTTACCATCTGCTCCGTTAAAGTGCCTGCCATCCGACCCCCAGTCAGCACTGGTTACGGTACATAAATGCCCGTAAGCATCTCCGGACATGATAAAACCGCCATCCTTCTTATACAGGGGTAAATATAGCACCAGGCTTGGGTCATAGATAAAGTTCACTTTACACCTCACGACGCCGAATAGATTACCTTAACAAAGCTTGAGCTCTTGGTCTTACCGACGGCATTCTCCCCACCGGCACCCCCCGACTTAACCATCAGCCAGACTTCAAAAGGCACCGCATCGAAGTTGGCCACCGGTTTGAAGCACCCGCTGTAGGTGTATTCCTTGTAGGTAGAGGCATCAGCCGCATATGTTACCTCAATGTGAAGGTCAACCCAGGTGCCACCCTGGTTGCGCGCCTGCCACTTGAAAAGAACGGACTCGGAAGCGCCGCTTGACTTGACCGCGCAGGTAAGCCCGAACTCGTATTCAAGCACATCGCCCAGCGCCGGCGGAGCAATCGCCACGCTCTCTACCTCTTCATAGTCGTCAGTGGAAGTCGTGTGCTCGGCGCTCCACTGGACACCGTCCGAAGTCAGGCTACCCCGGGCAAAAGGGTGCTCTACATGTTCTACTACTGCCAGTACCATAATTTACCTCCTGTAAGGGGGAGGGAACTCCCTCCCCCGGTCTATCTTTATGTAAAGTTTTTAGTCCTTGACGCCGATTAACGCCGCCGCTTTCACCGAGCTGAACAGCGCCAGCGAGACATACCACTTGACCCTGGTCCGCGAGGCGTCCTTGTTCTCCAGCGGCCCTACCGGTTCGGCCTGCAAATGCCCCGGACTGGTCAGTCCGCAGAGGGCCCCCTCCCCGAACTGCACGGCGTATATCGTGGAGCTGGTGCCACCGGTGGTGGCCGTCTCCACGCTGCCGCTCACGACATGGGTGTCCAGAATCCAGTCGTTCGTACCGATGGGCACGCCGTCCCAGAGCTGTATGAAGTTGCCCCATTTATCCCGGTCGGTCTCGGTCATGACTCCGCCGGCCGCCCTGACCAGGGCGTTAATCTTGCGCCGTGAGCGCCGGCTCATCAGCAGCATATCGGGCTTGCCGCCCTTGACGGCGTCGATAAGCTCATCGAGTTTGTTCAGCGTCAGCGTGGCGCCGGTAGCGCTCATGGCGATTACCTGGTCGCCGACGCTTTCGGTGTCGATGAGCATCCTCAGACCGTCGAACTGCTTGGCGTTGGTGCCGGAATCCCCGTAGATATAAGTTTCTTCGAACTTGTCCTTGAGCGCCTTGGCTTTCAGCTCGATGACCGCCGCTTCCAAGTCCTGGATATTACTGCGGGTGGACTTGAGAAAGTTGTCCACGTCGGCGTCGCCGCCCATGATTTTCAGGTTGGCCGTTATCTGCTCGAAGGTCGGTGTGGATTCCACCCAGTCATCACCGACATCGTAAAAATCGATGCTGGGCAGGGTCTTTTCCTGGTTATAGGTCAGGCCGTTGCCCACGATTTCGACAAAGGGAAGCTGCTGGAGCACCGGTGAGTCCTTGACGATGGTCTCCACCACCCCCTGCATCAGCATATCGTTGGACAGCTTGGCTGCCTCTTCTAAAGTTAAAGCCATTATTTATTTTCCTCCTGTGCGATTTTTTTATTCTGTATATTTCCGGTTATTTACTACACCCGTCATTGCGAGTCCCGATGAAATCGGGGCGAAGCAATCCGTCCACCTCTCTCACTCACCTGTCATTCCGGCGCAGGCTTCAGCCCGAGTTCAGCCCGAGGGCCGGAATCCAGCCGGGAGGGGTAAAAGGTCCCGCACACTCGCGTCAGGACGATGAACCACCTATCGCGTACTGTATCTTCTCCCGCGCCGATAGCGCCGAAAGGTCTAACGGGGCACGCTGCGGGGCGCCGGCGGGAACTCTCGTTTTCGCCGCTTCTGCCTCCATTTCCTGCCTGACTCTTTCCATGAGCGTCCGGGCGTTTTTCAGCGATTCGTTCACTTCCTCGATACTATCCCCGGTTATCAGTTCGGCCAGGACGCCGGGGTTCGTCTCCACCACGAGTTCTTTATAAGCGGCCACCGCCTGCGGTAATGCCTTGCCGAGTTCGTCCAGCGCCCGTTTCGCTTCATCCAAGGACCGGTTCAGGTCGGCTGTTTCGCCGTCTTTACTCGCCAGCGCCTGTTCCAGCCTCATAATGGTGGCATTACGCGACTCAAGCTCGCGGGTAAGCGATTCGTTCTCCTGTTTGAGTTTTTCGTTTTCGTCTCCGTCCGCCTCGACCTCGTTATTTTTGCCCTGTTCTTTTTCCGTAACCATCATTCCTCCTGATTACTCCTCAACGCCTTCCGCCCGGGACGGCACATCTCCCTCTCTCGCTCCACCCCTGGCAGACCTGGCATTAAGCTCTTTATTCATCTTTAGAATGGACTCCCTTTCTTCCAGCCATCGCGCAAACTCGTAGTCGGGGTCGCGCACGCCGACCTCGTTCATGGCTGTCCTCCGGGAGTGTATTCCTGTCTGCACCATGACCTGCTCGCTGCCCACTTTCCTCTCCATGTCCTTGGGCAGCACCGGCCCCCACACTACCCGCAGTTGGTTATCCCCGAAGTCCTCTCCCCGGTATTTAGCCAGAAGCTTGAGAATCATCTCGTTGCGGCGGTTATACGCTGCCGTACGGATAATCCTCTTCCGCCTGACTTTCTGGAGCAGCGGCTGCAGCTCTATTTCCAGGGCTACGCCGGACATATCCCTCTCTATGCCCCCGAAGGCGGACCGCGGCGACTCCGACAGGTCGTGTAAAACCCGGTATATCAGGTCTATATAATTAATATGTAGGTTGACGCCCCCGCCCTGCAGCAGGTCGAGCAGGTAGGCCTTGGCGTCTTCCGGGATATTCCACACCGCTCCCGGCTTGATGGCGATGTCCTCGGACTCCTCCACGTTCTCCAGCACGGCGATGGGATTCCCGGATAGTTCTAATATGCGTGACAGCTGGCTCATGGCGCGGTTGAGTTCCCGCTGGCTCTCCATTATCTGCGGCAGGTCGGAGACCCCCCAGAACTCCTTGGGCTCGCGCAGATTAGGAAAAACGATAAACGGTATAAAGCCATAGGGATTGGGCTTGGCATCAAGTAATGCGTTGTCCAGGTACAGCTCGAATTCCCTGTCCGTCCAGAGTTCCACGATGACGGCCGTCCTCTTCTGGGGCTTCACCCCGTAGACAAGCTCCACCTCCTCGGCGGACAGACGGTAGCGGGAAGCGATACGCCACACCCGGGAAACATCATCCCCGGAGCACCACGTGTAAATCCCCTGGATATCCGGCGCCGTCACCCTGACCCGCTTCTCGGCGGGGTCCCAGGTAACCTTATAGCAGGCGTCCCCCAGCACGGCGCAGTCGATCTCCGTCTCCAGGTCGAGTTGCTCCAGCTGATTGTCCCCGTACACCTTATATAGTGCTGCTTCCGCCTTTCTCGCCTTGTCTCTCGCCTCGTCCGAGTCCTCAAATGGGTCCACGGCGAAGCTGATGCCGGCCATTAAATACGACGTTATTTTCTCCACGAAGACCCTGGCATAGTTGAAAATCAGGCGTCTTTCACCACGCCTTTCTCTCCCCTCCCACTGCACTCCGTTGTAGAAATCGAGCAGTTTTTTATAGCCCTTGAACCTTTCCGGGTCAACACGGTTCAACTGTGCGCTGATTGCTTCGTTCGCCATGTCCTTTTCTCCTTAATAGTCCTCAGTGTTTATCCGGCTCCTCGCTCTGCTTTGATGTTAAAGCCATCGGCGTGCTTCTTAACGCCCTCTGTATCGTCCTCTGACTCACCCCGAACATTCCCGCCAGTTCCCTGACTCCCCAGCCCCCGGTGAAAAGCCTGTTTATCTCCCGGTTGCGCAGTTCTTTCAGCCAGCGCTGTCTCCCCCTTGGTTCGTCATAAAGGCATTGCGGGAAAGGACATCTCAGGCATGACTCGGCGTACTCGCATCCTTCATCCCGGTAGTGGCAATATTCCGGCGGTAAATCTGGCGCATTTTTCTGAGTCTCCTCCTTCTCATCCGTTTCAGCATCGCCAATCTCACGCGTCACCAAAATCATAGCTCACCTCTTAAACCAAACAGCGTAAGAATAGCACATTTGTTCTATTACGTCAATGGAATTTTGTCATTATTATGGCTTATATACTTGACAAATATACTCGTGAATGTTATAATTGCTTTGACAAAGCAATATTAAGGAGTTAATCTAAAAGGGTTATGCCTGTCTGGGATAATTATCTTAACGTAATTGAGGCCAGTCGCCGTCTTAAAATTCACCCGGAAACGGTGAAACGGCTCATCCGCCAGGGTGACCTGCCCGCCAATAAAATTCATAACACCTGGCTCATCAACAAGGATACCCTGGATAACTTCGCCGGGACTTATAACCCCAGTCGCGGTGCCCCGAAAAGACTGGTACCGTGAAAGGAGACGTTAAATCCCTCCTCAAGGAGGATAAAATGAAAACGATAGATAACTCCGCTAGAAACCGTAAACGTCTGTTTTCGCTCGCGGTAATTTTTCCGCTGCTTACCGTGCTTGTATTGAGCACCCCTGCCCTGGCGGCGCCGGTAGTCACTTTAACCCCCGCCTCAGGAGTTCCCGGGACAGAAGTGACCATCACCGGAGCTGTCTTCGACTCCTACAAAGGGGATATAGTTCATATATTCTTTGACGACGAAGAAATAAGCGGCAGCCCGATGGAAGTTCCCCAGACGGGTGAGTTCAGTATCCCGTTTATCATCCCTGCCGACACCACCACGGGCCGTCACTGGATTCGTGTCAAAAGCGAGGCCGGCTCCACCTCATTCCTGGCCGAAAACTTCTTCATTATTGAAGAGGCTGATATAACACTCGACGTTATTGACGGGCCTGTCGGCACCGAAGTTATCATTAATGGAAAAGGCTTCTACGCCGGCAGGACGGTTAATTTGTACTACTTCAATATCGTTGGAGACCCCATAACCTCTATAACCGCTTCTTCCGAAGGCAGGTTCAGCCACGACTTCGTTATACCCGCCAGTACCGGGGGCGTTCACAAAATTTCCGCATCTAATGCCGAAGGTAACTCGGCAGAAGCCGAGTTTGAGGTTGTCCCCGAATTGACTCTCAATCTGGCCTCCGCCGGGCCTATGGAATTACTGACCGCCAGAGGCTCCGGTTTCGGCTATCGGAGCAAGGTTAATATCACCCTCAGCGCCCTCACCGTAGCTACCGCCAAGACAGGTGATTACGGCAACTTCGAAATTGAATTCAATGTACCGGATATTCAACCCAATACGTACGACATTAAAGCGCAGGACGAATTGGGTAATATTGACATAGCGAAATTCACCGTCACCGCCGGGGCCAATCTGAGTGAAACAACCGAGGCCGTCGGCAGCCAGCTTACTGTCAAGGGCAGTGGCTTTAATCCCAACGGACCCGTTGATATAAAATACGATGACCAGACCGTCGCCACGGCTGTCGCCGATAATAACGGCGCCTTCACCGTAACCTTCGATGTCCCCCCCAGCGAGGGCGGTAACCACGTTATTACCGTCAGCGACGGCACCACCACCAAGCAGCTTGTCTTCATCGTGGAATCGGAAGCCCCTCAGAAACCCGCGCTCCTGCTGCCTTCTAATAATACCGATACCAAGGCCGGTGTCCACCTCGATTGGCATGACATCACCGACCCCAGTCTGCCTGTGATTTACGACCTTCAGATAGCTTCGGACGTGAATTTCCTGTCTCTGGTTCTGGTAAAAGAAGGGCTGGCCGCATCGGAATACTCTCTGACGGAAGAAGAAACACTCTTCACCATCGCCGAGACCACCACCTACTTCTGGAGAGTCAAAGCTATAGATGCCGCCAGAAATGAAAGCCAGTGGTCTGACCCGTGGTCATTCCTTGTTGATCCGCCGCCGGCACCGATGCTACTGATACCGTTATCCGATAGAGAGTCGGATATGCCGATACAATTTAACTGGCAGGCGGTTGCCAGCCTCAGCCTGCCCATGACATACACCCTGCAGCTTGCTACGGACCTTTATTTTACATCCGTTATCTTCGAGAAAACGGGACTGACCGTTTCCGACTTCACTCTGAACGAAGAGGAGGGACTGGAGCTTGAAGGTGAGATTGCCTATTTCTGGCGGGTAAAAGCCATAGATGATGCCAATAATGAAAGCGCCTGGTCCGACCCCAGCTCATTCTATATCGACTCTTCATCCGGTTTCCCCGGCTGGGCGACATACACCCTCATCGGCATCGCGGTTATTATCGCTGTTTTCCTGGCTTTCCGGGTGGGCAGGCGTACCGCCTACCAGCCGCCGGACTAACTTTAAGATAATGGAGACGTTATATAAATAGGAAGTATTTAGAATATAAAATAAAATAGGGAATGTATTTTCAATCGATCCATAATACTTTATTCAGGAGGCTGAAATGAAATACACAGGAATTCTTAGAATGCTCGTGGTGACGCTCATCTTGTCACTTCTGTTGATGGCCGTACCGGCAATACCGGTCCATGCCACTAATGATATTACGCTATCCGTAAATTCGGGCCAGCCTGGTGATACCGTTACGATTACCGGCAACAACTTCACTTCAACACTTGAAGAAAGATATGCCAGAATCATCTTCTCCTCCGACCAGGCCAGCCTCCTCCAATATATCGATACTAACGTTACTAATTATAAAGTCTTAACCAGTGCTATAATAGCATTCTCAGACGACCCCAGTCCGGGAACATTCTCAACCACCATCCAAATACCTTCAACACTTACTAATTCCATTACTCTCGGCACTGTCGCCATAACCTCCGGCACCTATTATATTTATGTCACTATAACCACGTCAAGTGGTGAAAGCGACGTTATCAGATCCGTCGCCACGTTCACCGTTGCCTCCGGTGCTCTCACTATTACCCCTACCACCGGCCCCGTAGATACCGCCGTGAGGATTACCGGCACCGGTTTTATCGGCAGCACCGCCATCACCGTTGCATATGACGGCACCCCGGTTATCATCGATAGTGGCAGTACCACTACCGCAACCAACGGTAGTCTTGATTCTTA
>JAUWGD010000151.1 GCA_030606585.1 Dehalococcoidales bacterium
AAGAATTTTCGGCCCCACCAAGGACTTCGAATGTTACTGCGGCAAGTACAAGAGAATCCGCTACAAGGGCGTCATCTGCGACAAGTGCGGTGTGGAAGTCGCCCGCGCCAAGGTGCGCCGGGAACGCATGGGGCACATCGAACTGGCCTGCCCGGTTAGCCATATCTGGTTCGCCAAGGGCATACCGAGTCGACTCGGCCTGTTGCTGGACCTTTCGCCGCGCAGCCTGGAACACGTCCTTTATTTCTCCCAGTATATCGTCACCCAGGTAAATGAGGAAGCCCGCGAAGAAGCCATCAAGCATCTCGAGGAGAGCACGCTCCAGAACACAGAGGAGCGCCAGCAGGCTGTGGAGACCCAAGTCGCCCAGATGGAGCAGGATAAAGCCACCGTAGAGGAAATAAATCAGCTCCGCGGCAAGTTCGTCGAGGAAAAAACCAAACACGAGGAAGAGCTTGCCCTTGACACGGAAAAACTCAAGGACCTCTACGTTAAGCAACTGCTTACTGAAAACCAATATCACGACCTCAAAACGAAATACGGAGATGTCTTCGAGGCCGCCATGGGCGCCGAGGCCATTCTGCATATCACGAAGGGTATCAACCTCGATGAGATACGCAACAACCTGCTGCTGGAGACCCAGTCTTCCTCGGGGCAGCGGCGAAAGAAAGCCAGCAAGCAGCTGCGGGTCGTGGAATCCTTCCGCAACAGCGGCAACAAGCCGGAGTGGATGGTTTTAACCGTGCTCCCGGTGCTGCCGCCCGACCTGAGGCCCATGGTACAACTTGATGGCGGCAGATTCGCCACCAGTGACCTTAACGACCTCTACCGGAGAGTCATCAACCGCAACAACCGGCTGCGTCACCTTATTGACATCGGCGCTCCGGAAATTATTATACGCAATGAGAAACGCATGCTCCAGGAGGCCGTCGACTCCCTCATCGATAACGGACGGAGGGGACGTGCTATCTCCATCAGCGGCAACCATAAACTAAAGTCGCTTTCTGACATGCTCCGCGGCAAGCAAGGACGCTTCCGCCAGAACCTGCTCGGTAAGCGCGTGGACTACAGCGGACGCTCGGTAATCGTCTGCGGCCCCGAGCTGGAACTCCACCAGTGCGGTCTACCCCGGAGGATGGCCCTTGAGCTGTTTAAGCCCTTCGTGATGCGCCGTCTGGTAGCCCAGGGGCTGGCCCCCAATATCAAGAGCGCCAGAAGGCTGGTAGAGAGAGCCAAGTCCGAGGTATACGACATCCTGGAGGATGTCGTCAAGGAGCGGCCGGTATTACTCAATCGTGCCCCCACCCTCCACCGGCTCAGCATCCAGGCCTTCGAGCCGGTGCTTATCGACGGCAGCGCCATCCAGATTCACCCGCTGGTCTGCTCCGCCTTCAACGCCGACTTCGACGGCGACCAGATGGCGGTCCACGTGCCGCTGTCCCGGGCCGCCGTCAAAGAGGCCAGGGACATGATGCTCAGCCACCACAACATACTCCTCCCCAGCAGCGGCGAACCTACGGTGACGCCGACCCTGGATATGGTACTCGGCTGCTACTACCTGACCACTATCCGTCATCAGGGTAAAGAAAACGGCCAACTCTTCGGCAGCTTTGAAGAAGCCAAGCTCGCCTATGAATTCGGTGTCGTTGACCTGAGAGAAGAAATTAACGTCAGGAATAAGGAAACAGGTGAAACAGTTAAAACCAGTGTGGGGCGTCTTCTCTTCAATGAAGTACTGCCTGCGGAAGTGGGATTTTTCAACAAAATAATAGATAAATCCACTTTGAAACAAATAGCCACCAGCTGCTGTAAGTTGCTGCCCGACGAAGAGACCGGCAGGATACTGGACAGCATCAAGCGCCTCGGCTTCCACTATGCCTCCAGGTCGGGAATAACCATCGCCATGAATGATATTAAAGTCCCGGCGAGCAAACCCCAGATGCTGGAAGAAGCCGAGGCCAGGATAGCCACCATCGAAAACCAGTACCATCACGGAGCTATAGATAACGATGAGAGATATAGTGAAATTATCAAGGTCTGGATGGAAACAACCGATAATATTACCAATACGATTTCCAGCAACCTCGACCGCTACGGCGGCATTTACATGATGGCGACATCGGGAGCCAAGGGTAACATCTCCCAGATTCGACAGATGGCCGGCATGCGAGGCTTAATGACCGACCCCGCCGGTAAAATTATCGAGTTCCCCATCAAGTCCAGCCTCCGCGAGGGCCACAGCGTCCTGGAATACTTTATCTCTACCCACGGCGCCCGCAAAGGTCTGGCGGACACAGCTCTGAGGACGTCCGATAGCGGTTATCTTACCCGGCGCCTTATCGATGTCGCTCAGGATGTTATTACCGTTGAGGAGGACTGCGGCACAACCGACGGCCTCTGGATATCCGAACCTAAAGAAAAAGGATTGCTGCCTTCTCTTTCCGAGCGTGTAATAGGTCGGATGGCAGCCAGCGATATCGTCCATCCCAAAACCAATGAAGTAATCGTCGCTCAGAACGAGGAAATCGACGAAGAAAAAATTGAAAAAATCATCGCAGCGGGTCTGACATCGGTCCATGTCAGGTCGCCCTTAACCTGCCAGTCGCGGCGGGGCACCTGCCGCCTCTGTTACGGCCGTGACCTCGCCCGGGGACTTCTTGTCGAATCCGATGTAGCCGTGGGTATAATTGCCGCCGAGAGTATCGGCGAACCCGGAACTCAGTTGACGCTGCGTACCTTCCATACCGGCGGCGTCGTCGGACTCGATATTACCAGCGGACTCCCCAGGGTTGAGGAGCTGTTCGAAGCCAGGACGCCTAAAGGGCAGGCGATTATCTCGGAGATAGACGGGGGCGTCGAGGTTATCCAGAACGAAGAGGGGAGAAGGATTAAAATCACCAGCACCGAAATTTACCAGGACGAATATGCGTTACCCACCGGCTGGAAGGTAATGGTCAAGAAAGGCCAGTGGGTAGATATCGGCACGGTACTGGCAACTCCGGCAGCGAAAAAAGGTAAAAAAACCGGTGGTTCGAAAACCGCTCCTGCCCCGGAAACCCAGCCGATAGTAGCTCGTTTTGCCGGTGAAGCCAACGTTAAGAAGAAGCAGCTGGTTATAAGCTATGCCGAGAAAGAGGAACGGGAATATGTCATCCCGTCTACCGCCAGTATCTGGGTCAAGACCGGCGACGAAGTGAAAGCCAGTCACCAACTGACCGATGGCTCGATCAATCCGCATGATATCCTGCGTATACTGGGCAAAGAAGCGGTGCAGCAGTACCTGGTTGACGAGGTGCAGAAGGTGTACCGCTCCCAGGGTGTTACCATCAATGACAAACACATCGAGGTCATCGCACATCAGATGTTGACCAAAGTCCGCATCGATTCCGCCGACGATACCGACCTCGTTCCCGACGAACTCGTTGACAAGTTCGCCTATGAAGATACCAACGCCAAAGTGCTGGCCGAAGGCGGTGAACCGGCGACCGCGCATACCGTCCTGCTGGGTATAACCAGGGCATCGCTGAGTACCGACAGCTGGCTGGCCGCCGCATCCTTCCAGGAGACCACCAGAATCCTTACCGAAGCCGCGGCTAACGGCAGGATAGATAGACTGGTCGGACTCAAGGAGAATGTCATTATCGGCAAGCTGATTCCCGCCCGCTACCTGGGAGAGGAAGAATTAGCCGAATTGACTGCCGGCGAGGAACAAGATGAAGCGATGAGACTACTGGCCAGCCTGGGCATGACGGAAGAGGATGGCGAGTTAACCGCTGGCGAAACGGTCAGCGAAGAGGGGGGGGAGGAAGCGTCAGCCTTACTGAAAGACGAAGAGGGTGAAGCCGAAACTCCGGAAGTAGACACGACGGAGGCAGAAGAAGCAACCGATTTACCGGAAAGAAAAGAAGAGGTTGCCGAAGAGCCGGAGGCCGAGATAACAGCGGAAGAAAAAGCGACCGATTTACCGGAAAGCAAAGAAGAGGTTGCCGAAGAGCCGGAAACTGATACGACTGGCGAGGAAGAC